>NZ_JBFUJG010000006.1:0-156784 GCF_056401495.1 Mucilaginibacter sp. P4_E8 | reverse complement strand
TAGTCTACCTTATCACTGTCGTAAGCAATAATACCACCATTTACAAAGCTTATGCATGGGATATGATATTTATCTTTTAATGTATCTTCATTATCAACAAAATATGAGTTATCCAATTGCTCTTTCATATAGATAGATTTTTTATGTGTATAAGCATCTATAAGTTGTGCAGGATAGTTAAAAAAGATCATGTCACTATCTAAGTGAACAGACCAGGACGGCCGTGAATGAATATTAATTAAGCGCTTAAAAAATGGATGCCATCCCTGGAGGTATCTTAATGTAGGATATTTTTCTTTGGGAAGAAAATGGTTGAGATGTGCACTTACCTGATGATCAGAAATAAATATAACACCTTGAATGATTTTTTCTATCGATGCTTTATGTCCGTTATCAAGTGTTCCATCGGAATAGATGTTTATTCTAACACGTCCCAGTAAAATATTGGCAAGAGAATAAGCACAAAACAAAGTCTGGTGCCAATATTTAGCACCGGTGAGGTAACTTACCTCCAATATAAAATCAGCCGTTAATTTAACAGGTGTAAGGTTTGTGGCAGCTTTTTCCATTCGTTTTTCCCCCTGATAAATTTTATGCCAACCTACCAGCCCAAAGTGCTTTAGATTGTACCTGATAGGCAGGGTAGGTTCAAAAATAAGCTTATAAATTAGTGGGCCTATTCTCATAAATTGGTGATAAACAATGACGATTTAACATAATAGATGTTTTAAATACGTTCCTTTTATAAGTGCTCAACTTAACACTTTCTTCCATGCCTTTGTGTAGTAGATTTTTTTTGAAAGATCAACGTAATGATGCAGAACAGGCGTGCTATCGTTAATAATTACCGGATTTACCTTGTATAGATCTGCGTTTAAAATAATTGATTTTTTATTTCCGATAAGCATGGCTGTCAGCGCCTGCTCCAGGTAATAAGAGGTTCCTTCTTTTTCTTCAAGCGTTTTTATCCAGTTTTCAAGTTTTATCCAGTCAATATCTGCACTTTTTTGACCGATAATCCCAACATTTAGTAGATCAGGTATAGGGTTGCCGCTAAGTTCCTGCATAAGTTGTTTTGAATATCCATAACTCTCCGTACAGTCTAACATATATACAGGTTGTGTCGGATTTTTATACCAGCTTATAACTTCCATGGGTCTTTTCCAGAATAACATATCCGAGTCCATGACCAGTTTCCAATTATCGCCGGGAATCGTATGGATATCTGTTAACTTTTTCAGATGAGGGTATATTTTCCTTTTTTGTCGCAAACAGGGATAGGTACTTTCTGGTAAATATTTATCCAGGTTATTAGCAATGTTTTTTTTTGTAACTATTTTAGAGCCAGGTAGTTGTTTTTCAATCTGTGCAATCATAGCCTTGTCAAAACTACCGTCATCAACCAGAATAAATTTAAATTTTTCGGAAGCAACTTTCGTAAGCGAATGGATACAGAACAAAGTTTGATAAAGATAATTTTTACCTGTTAAAAAATGAACAGGTAAGCCATCGTCATAATTTTGAACTGGTGTTAAATTTTGCGACATCTTAGCCATTTGCCTGCGTCCCCTCATCATTGCCTGATAGCTAAAATACCCGCCGAAGCGTTTGTAGCTGTTTAGCTTGGATTTTGGGTATCTGTAAAATGTATTTATTACCTGTTGAAACACTATTTAACCATCCCCTCAAACATGCCGCATGCACCATGCCATTTGATTAAGTTTACCTCGTTTTTCCATGGTTTGTAGCTGAAGTACGCCTTTAGTTTTCTAAATGCTAAGGTCCGCTTACTGATGTTATCCCATGGATTGATGTTATGTTTTTCAAGCAATTGAACCCAAGACTTATTGGTGTTGCGAATTAACTTTGAAAGATAATCTACCTTCATTCTTTCTTCCGGGATGATATGCCAAAGCACTAACTCCGGAAAATAGCCTGCTTGCCAGCCTGATTTTAAGATTTCCACTACAATCTCGTTATCTCCCCCCGACATTAATGAGGTCGCGGTGCGGTCTGCTATAATATTTTGTCCTGAAGTGATGCTGTTGACGTATGATTGCAAAGCCACCTTTCTAATAACCATACCAGCGCCTATCGGCGCCGCTGTAGGATAATTTTTTGCCCATCGGTTAATGACTTCTTTATCTCCCAAATCCCTTAATGCGAGATTTATGTAAAACTCTTTTAACCAATGAGGTGGCGTGCACTCAAATTCGGGCAAGGATTTACCGCCTGCACAACCTAATTGCGGATGCGCCGCAAAGGTATTTAAAGCAATTTGGAGATAATTAGCCTCCAAAATATTATCATCATCGACCATTATAATAATATCTCCCTTAGCTTCATTAAAGCCTTTTATCCGCGCATACGTTAGCCCCTGGTGGTATTCTTTTACGATTTTTAAATTTGGAAAACCGCTTAGATCAAGTTGGTGTTGAAAGCTGTTTGTGGAATTATTATCAATGATTATTATTTCCCATAATGAAATATGCAGTGATTGATGCCTAAGCGCATTTAATACGCTACTAAACTTATTTAAATCGGGATTGTAGGTAGGTATAATTAAAGAAATGAACATCAATTATAGCTATTAATGATTTTCTGATAATAGATGGCAGAACTAATGGCTAACTGTTTAGCTGTGAATTTAGCTTCAACTGTTTTTCTGGCGTTTAAACCCATAGTTTTTCTGGCATGCACGTTTGCTATTAATACCATGAGCTTGTTGGCCAGGCTTACTACATCACCTGTATCTGCAAACAGACCATTGTAACCATCTTCAATTACATCTGTAACGCCACCAACTCTGAAACCAATAACGGGTTTGCCGTAACTCATTGCCTCTATGTATATCAACCCAAATGATTCGTAGCGGGATGGGGCAACAAAAATATCACATGTGGCATATGCTGCCCTGGTTTCTGTCTGGCTTAAAGAACCATAAAATATTACCTTTTCAATGATATCCGTCTGATGCTGAACCTGAAAGGATTTCTCGTAAAAGAGCTCATTATCAGATCCTATTAGCTTAAAAATTATGTTGGTATATTGCTTTAAGACAATGGGAATAGCATTTAACAGCAAGTCAATACCTTTTCGATATTCAAACCGACCAACAAATAATATTGTTGTAGTGTTAGAATTATTGGGTTGATGGGAAGGTAATAAAGGCAAAGGGAGCCCGTGCGGAATGACGGTAAAACGGCCGGCTTTAATACTATAGGTCCGTTCCATTTCCAGTGCATGGTGTTGGGCGTGGGTAATAAGGTAACGACTCTTCCTGATCATGGCGATTTCTATTTTACCCAGTTTGTTCAAAAGCCGGGATTTAAATGGGTAAAACTCATCCGCTATTTGCAAAAAAGTGGTACTTACCCGTATTGAAACAGGGATTTTTGGTTTTTTTAAAAAAAGATTTAAATAACATAACGAGTAATAGTTAGTTGTTTCAATAACGTCAATCTTATACTCTTTAATAATTTTATCCAGTCTTTTAAATGTTATCAGCATACATTTTAATTGGAGCAAAAAACTGCGTACTGCCCATTTACGACCCCAAAACTTATTGGTTTTTTTTGACAAACGTACCGGAAAAGTAAGCTGGGTTATTTGCGGATGATGCTGTTTTTTTCGAATAGGATCATTTTCACCATAAGATGGCCTTATATGAATGACAACCACATAATGACCTTCATCTATCAAGGCATTTGCAAGAGTAAAAAAATGGTTCGCTATACCACTGCTGATAGTTTGTTCATCCGGATAGTAGGGTGTAAGCAGACCGACGATCATTTGATTATTTTATGTGGCTTATCTTATCGAAGCCCATTTCAATGATTTTTTAATCAAATACAGGAGTTTTTGCTTAGTGCTCACTGTCATTAATCCCTCATTGAATGCYATTGTGTTTAAGTGTAACAATTCATTTAAAAATGATTTGAATTTAGTTTCATCATAAATATGATGAATATTATTTGCCTTAATTAGTTTATTTATCCAGGCATTTACCTTGGGCAAATAATCATAGGATATAATAATCGCGGTATAAAACATGTAGTCATGTATCCTCAGCTCGCTATTGTTTGGTTCAATTCCAAGCACGCTTAACTGATCTTTTATAATTTTAAATTTATACTCCCTTTGCAAGCGGTTTTTCCTGCTTGAAATTTGATTGTTACTTATTCTGTAATGGAGTACCTTATGGTTAATATTGGCAATCTGAAACTTTTTTGATATGCTAACCCATAGTTCATAATCTTCACTCACCTCAAAATCTTCGTTATAAAACAGGTTGTTTTCTTGTATTGTACTATTTCTTAGCATTACGGTGGGTTGGCAAATTGCACAATCAAATAGCAGATTGATTTTTATAAGCTCAGGATCTGTATAGGAAACCCAGTTAAAATTGCGTATGGTATCCTGCTGGCCAATAAAATCAAAAAAACCACCGCATAAAGCAATATCTTTATGTGTTTCCATATATGCAAATTGCCTTTCAAGCCGGTCTGGTAATGATAAGTCATCACTATCCATACGAGCTATATATTTGCCTTTTGCAAGCTGCAATCCCAAATTTTGAGTTTTAGGCAACCCAATATTCAGTTCGCTGTGATGGAATCGGATTCTTGGGTCATGATACGATAAAATGATCTCTTTTGATTCGTCCGTTGAGCCATCATTGAGGATAATAAATTCGAAATCGGTGAATGTCTGGTTCAGTATGCTGTCAATAGCTTCTCTTAAATAAGCGGAACCATTATAAACAGGCATTACTACTGATATTGCCGGCATCAATTAATTTTTTTCAAAGTTCTGTTGGTTTCATTCACCCAAAGTCCAAATCCTTTAGGGTTCCAATGCGCGTCGCTCAGGTAATACAGATTTTGGCTGTTTGATCTGTAAATTTTATAAACACTGATCAATGGCAGGGTGGTTTGTTGTTCAATTCTTTCCAGTAAATGATTATAAGGCATGCGTTTATCATCATAGAGGGATACCGGGTTTGGGATAATGGTAAGCCATGTTTTTTTAAAGCCTATCGATGTATAGTAATTTTTTGCCGTTTGCAGATTGAATACTGTACTGTCAATCTGTTTTGCTGATTTGTAATTGAAGGCCGAATGAACATCGGCAGTATCAACTGTTATGTTCAGCAACAATCGCTTCTTATCGGTACTCACTGCTACTTCTTTAGCTACCCTGCCAAATAAATTATAGTTTAAGTCGGCCTTCAACTCTTTTATCGGTGTAAATAATGTATCATCAAACAGTAGCAGGTCTAAATTTCTGCTCAAGTCTTTATTAAAGATAACATTGCTAATACGCTTAAAAATTGAAGCCGGCTGATCATTATTGTTTCCTGGTACAGGGTAAGACAGGCCATAGTTATGCTTGGCTTTAATATCAGCTTTTGTCCATTTTATTTCGCCGGTTTGATTGGGATTATATCCGTTAAGGTTGCGCTCCGCAAACTCCAATATCAAGTAATTTTGTTTGGTACTATCCAATTTGATTGGCCCAAAGGGAAAGCGCCTATCTAAAAAAATTATATTATCAAAACCATCAAATGCACTTGTAAGGGTTTTGTCAGCCAAAAAGCTATCGCCGATAATATATAGTATGCGATTTGTTAATAACTTTAAGTTGTTTGACGGGTACGTTTTAAAAGGCTCAAGCTTATGTCGGTATGGAGTAAGGTAAGATAAACCATAAAGATCTCCGTATCCCCAACGATCTGACCTGATGAGGATGCGCTGGTATAAAGATCTTGCTGTATCCTGTGTGTTCAGGTGATCAAAATACCTATCCTGTTTTATACGATTAATAAACGAGCGATTCATTGCGGTCAGCAAGATTATCGAGCTAATTGTCAGTATCAATATATCTGCTGTTTTTTTCATCAGAACTGAAAATATATAAACTGAGCCTCATTAAATACGCCAAGAAAATAACAAGCTATAAAAAATATTAAAGATGTTAATAGCATTTTGCGGTTTGAAAGTTGGACCTTACGCTGTAAATACCACTCGCCCGCCAATAAACCAATAATAATAAATATGCAATAAAAAATTTCTTTTAACTGCATGATATTTGCAGCTGTATAGGTAAAACCATTCATAGAGAAAATTTTATTCAGAATGTAAAAACCGTCGGTAATAGTATTAGCCCTAAAAAATGTCCAGCTTAGGCAAACCAGATTAAAAGTGAGCAACCACTTAAAAAAATAGGGGCCTTTTATTTCGACCCGGAATTTTTTGAGTAGCTGGTAGCCAATTAGCAGCAATCCGTGTATCAAGCCCCACATAATGTATTTCCAGTTTGCACCATGCCATAAGCCACTAATGATGAAAACGACGAGGATATTGGCGCAGGTTATTGAAAATTTTTTCCTGCTGCCGCCAAGCGGAATGTATATGTAATCCCGATACCAGGTTGAAAGCGATATATGCCAGCGCTGCCAAAACTCTGAAATATTTTTGGAAAGATAGGGCATATTAAAATTGCGGATCAGTTCAATGCCCAGTGTTAGTGCGGTGCCAATAGCAATATCTGAGTAGCCGCTGAAATCACAGTATATCTGAAATGCAAAAAAATAAATTGCCACAAGTAGATCAATGCCAGGATGACCGTGCGGGTTGTTAAATACAGGATCAACGTATAAACCTAATCGATCAGCGATCACCATTTTTTTAAACAAGCCTATTGTTATTAGGAACAGCCCCTTTATAAAGGTTTTTTTATTAAACCTGCGCGGATGGTGCAATTGTGGTAAAATATGTTGGGGCCTTTCAATGGGACCGGCTACCATTTGCGGGTAAAAAAGTACATATAAAGCATACAGGCCCAGGTGTCTTTCGGCCTTCTGGTTGCCTCTGTAAACCTCAATGGTATAACTCATGGCTTGAAACGTATGGAATGACAGGCCAATGGGTAATAATATATTTATAAGCGGTATCTGCGGACCGTTAAATGTTTGAGTGATATAATTAATGTTTCCGGTAAAAAAATTAAAGTATTTGTAAAAAGCCAGCACGCCAATATTGGCTGCCAAACTTATTAGCAGGAACAGTTTTTTGGTTTTGCTTTGTGCTTTTTCAATTAATATACCCGCTACGTAGTCGACAATGATAGTAAAGAGTATAATTAAAATATACTCAGGTTTAAAATACATGTAAAAGTAACAGCTGGATATGAGCAGCCATATCCATCGCAGTTTTGGCGAAAGCAGATAATATGCACTGGTAACTATTAAAAAGAAAAACAGGAACAGGAGTGAGTTAAACAGCATTTAATCTTTTTAATACTGTTTTAAAAAGTTTGTAGGGGACTTTTGCATCACATGACAATGCAAGTTTTAACACTTCCATGTTTTCTTTTATAAAAAAGTGCCTTAAAGACGGATTCCATATCGCGTATATTTCTGAAAGTCTTTTCTGCCGAATGTTTTTGTCAGGATGTGCGTCAACCATTTTTTTAAACTTCAGGATAGCTCGATACAGTTCTTTTACCTTGACCAGGCGCGCGTTGACATTGGAACGCGTGGTATGTGCATGATACCTAAAGTAGTTTAGGGGYAGGTGGCAGTAGTATACACGGGATTCCTGCATCAAAGAAAACCATGTCCACCAATCGCCTGTGAACCTCAGGTTTTCAATTAGCTTAACAAATGGGGTGTTCAAGTATGCTGATTTTTTAAATACAGAGCAGCTGGCATTGGGAATGGCACAAATTATATGGTTGTATTTTGAATTAATCTCCCGGCCGTCTAATTCAAAATCTGCCTGCCATAAATTTATATCCAGATATTCCATCCATCTGCTCCATCTGCCTAAGGGGGCATTGTTTTCATTTATCTCTGTGGAGTCGGTATAAACTAAGCCAATGGTATCATCAGCAAGCATCTTAGTCATACAGGTATTTATAAATTCGCAATCAGCATAATCATCACTTTCGGCTATCCAGATATATTTTCCCGAGGCTAATTCAATACCTTTGTTCCATTGTTTAAATGTGCTGCAGCTATTAACGGAATTATATATGATATGACTCACTTTGGGGTGATACCGGTATGTTTCAATAATATCCTTACTGTTATCGGTTGAGGCATCATCTAATATAATAAGCTCAAAATTCTGGTATGACTGGCATAAAACGGTTTCAATACGCTGTTGTAAAAACCTGGCATGATTATAATTGGGGATAATTACTGAAATATGGATGCTCATTTTAACTTTATCAGCTTCTTTACAGCCTTTACAAAGTATTTTAAGGTTGTTCTGAAATAATTTTTCTGATCATTTTCATAAAATTTCTGATAGTATATCCCTTTCCGAACCTGATCTAAAACAGCAACCTTATGTTTCAAAAGGATATAATTTTGATTAGCTTCGAATCGATCGTCCGTCATATTACCAATCATCGATTTTTTATTGATCCGATAACCAAATAGTTCTTCATCTATAAATTTAAAGCGGAATCCTTTTAAAAAACTGTGTACCCAAAATTCCCAATCTTCATGGCCGGCAAAGGGCATATGCTCGTCATAATTGGCAACCTGTTCCCAAACCGTTTTCTGGAATACTGCACATGCATCGATATAATTTCTGGATAATAAATCACTACCGTTAAACGCATAAGTGATGAATTTTCTTTCAGGCAAATCCTCACCAAAGAAAAAGGGTTTGGCATATACAATATCATAATCCAATGTTTCGAGCCATTTTACAGCCTTTTTTATATAATCGGCTGTTACTTTATTATCCGCATCTAAAGGCAGTATGTATTTTCCTTTTGCCTCCTGTATCCCCCTGTTCCTTGAAAATCCTAACCCCTTATTTGATTGGTGTAATATTTTTATACCCTTCTGCTCAAGCTGTTCCAGTACTTTTAGGGTGTTTAAATCCGTCGACCCATCATTAATAATAATGATTTCAATATTATTATAGGATGAATCTAAAACGCTGTTAACCGCATCATGTAAAAAATGACCATCGTTATAACAAGGTATAATTACGGAAACCATTATAAGATTACTTTATTGTTTTTTAGCAACTACAACGTAGTTCATGGTGTTGGTGTGGTCTTTAAACCTATTATCCAGGTAAGAAAATATCTTGTTAATGGTTTTAACCCCCCCAGTAAGTTTAAAAAAAAACCTTGCAAATTTCCCTTTGATCCCTTGAATCTGATAAATAAGCGGAAATAATGCATGTATAAAAGCCTGGCCAACGACAGACCATTTGCCCCCGTTTGAATTAATGGTAATAACACTGAATCCGGCTTTTTCCATAATATATTTAAACCCGTGCTTGGTAAACCTGAAAAAATCATACGGCTCTTCGTGCAAGGGCCAATACATAGGGCCGCTTACTATAAAGTGACCATCTTTTTTTAAAAGCCGGTAGGCTTCGTTCACCAAACCCTGGGGGTCTTCAACATGCTCTATTGTTTGGGTAGAAATTACCGTATCAAAAGAGCCGATTGATAGAGGAATATTATTTGCCGGGCATATAATATCAGCCCGGTTTTCACTTGATTGTATGATGTCGCAGCCAATATATTCAGTGATATAGGGTTTTAAAATTTCGCCATAGGGTTTATTACCGCAGCCTATATCAAGCAGTTTACCACTGCCATATTTACTAAATGCATTAAATAAATCCTGATGGTAATATTTATAATGCAGGTAATATTGGTCATCTAATGCAATATGAGTGGTGTTTAATCGCCCTATATTTTCCTTTCTCATATTTTAGTTATTTAGTTTTGGGTTATATCAGGTTGAGCAGCTTGTAAAGTTTCAACCTTATACGATTTAAAAAAACAATTCTCTTCCATTCTGGCACTGGGCCATGCCCTTCTTCTGACCACATTTTTACATGGTCTTTGTGCCATTTTATTTTTAAGTCCGGGTTATGGGTCTTGKCCCCATCGTGCACGTGAGCAACAGATAGTGGCTGTCTGATACGTTTACGTTTATTCCCTTTTACAATTCTTATCCATAATTCATAATCGAGCGCGCAATGCATTTCTTCCCAAACAGGCTGATTAATCGTAGCTTTCCAAAAACAGGACGGCTGCGCAAGTGAAGGTATCTTTATAAAATAATCAAGCAATGGCGGTACGGTCATTAACTGCTGCTGCCCCTTGTTCAATGAATAAGCATAGCCGTAAATAAAATCAGTTTTGTGTTTGATAAATGTATTGATCACTAAATTAAAAACATCTTTTAAATAGAAATCGTCGCTATTAAGCCATGCATAATAATCGCCACTCGCAAGGCTAAAGCCCAAGTTTATAGCATTTGACTGCCCTCTATCTTTATTACTTTGCCAATAGCTTATCCATGGCGAGTATTTTTCAATCATCTCCAGGCTGCCGTCTGCACTGCCGCCATCCATTATAATATACTCCAGATTGGGATAATTTTGCAGAAGCACTGATCTGATGGTTTCTTCCAAAAAAGCAGCTTGGTTAAAAGATGGTGTAACAATAGTCAGTCTGGGCCAAAGCTGTCTTTCATCATAGATTGATGGCGAGGTTTCCTGTGTCCATGGCCAGCCCTGTTTACCGTCCTTAACCTGGGGCAAAACACTAAGTAAACCTCGTTTTGGAGCAGGAACTGACGGCAGGGGATACTTTGTTCCTTTCTCTTCAAATCCTGATCTATATGCACGTAAGTTGGGAAGTAACATTTACTATAAATTATAAACCTTTTTGCGGCTGGTAACAATACCGGATATACTTTTTTAAACTAACCCTGTCCATCAGTTTTATTAATTCAGGATGGAAGGTTTTTAACAGCCGGTATTCCAAAAAATTTAAGAACCTGTTTGATGTAATGTCATAAATAAGTCGAATATTGCCTGAATACTTTTTTAGATAGGTATCAATATAATCAAACTTTGCATCGTTCAACTGTTTCTCAATCTGTATTAATTCAACAAAACGGGCATTGTTTTTATCATCAGATTTTTGCCCGTTGTGTATCCTGTAAACCGAAAAATACTTTGGAGACGAAGTGAAAATTACCCCCCGGGCTTGTGCCCGGGCAAACCATTCCCAATCAAACCCAAAATGCAGGTCATCCCTCAGCGGTCCGGCAAGTTCATAGGCCTTCCTCGTCCAGAAACTGCTGGGCTGTACGATGTGTGTCCCTTTGCTTATATCCCAGCTTTTAAAAGAGTCAAAATAGCTGCCATGCGCAAAATTATTGTCCTCATTTAAATGAATACAATTGCCATGCAATAATTCGGGTTTATCTATTGATAGTATCTGTCCTATTTCAAGCAGGGTACCGGGCAGGTAATAATCGTCAGAATTTAACCAGCATAAAATATCACCGGTAGCATATTCCAATCCCTTATTTATGGCGTGGCTTTGACCCTTATCTTTTTCGCTGACCCAATAGACTATATGTTTTTCGTATTTCCTGATGATACTTTCAGTTTGATCGGTGCTTCCGCCATCAATAATGATGTATTCCAGTTCAGGGTACTGCTGTCCTATAACCGAGAGGATGGTTTGCTCAATAAACTCACCTTGGTTAAATGACGGTGTAACTACTGATATTTTAGGGTATTCCAATGTCGTACTGCTTTTTAACGTAATATACTGCGAATAGCCTTTTTTATTTGATTTAACACTATGTTTTGAGGCTTTTTGGATGCATAGAATTTTTTTATAGCTTTCCAATCGTTATCGGCAGGCTTTTCATGTTCATCAATGCGTTCGCCAATAAACCTGTAGCCATCTCTTTTAACAGGGAATGAAAGGTCGGAGAAAAATTCATCATGTATAGTGGCCGAATTTTTGAACCGGTAATATACCTGGTTTAAAAAAATCTGATCACTCCCGTAGTCAAGTTTTTTTTCACTACAATAGTCATCAATAAGGGCTTTCATATCAAACAATTGTCCTTTTATGCCCCACATACCACCCAATATATAATGTCTTATGCCGTCAACAGGATCCTGGTGATAGGGATGATCACGCATGATATGAATGGCATTACCGCTGCTCGTCCATTCATCAACAGCCAGTTTTTCTCTGATCGATAACCGCGAGTCGCCATCCCTGAATATTACATGATTGCAGTCAGGTAAATCAGCTGCCAGAAACCTCCAGAACATACCATAAACTCCTCCAGTCATGTCAGTGGTTAAAGCACCGGCCTTTTTCATGCTATTAATGATAGGCTCAGGAACAGTATTGTCGTGATAAACAATAACCTGCCAGCCAGGATAAATGTTTTTTGCCTGTTCAATGTTTCTGATTATACCTGTATTGTAAATGGGCTTATCGCCCCACAGGCTATATGAAATATAATTATTTTTATGGGCCAACATCAGTTAAGCAGTTGTTAAGGATAGCTGTCTTGTTGAATCTGCTTTTGAATAAATTATATGAAAAAGCAGGTAAGACGGGAAATGAAGCAGCAAGTATTTTAAATACCAGGGCAGCAAAATCATTTTTTGGTTTATTTCCAGACCATTTAAACATGCTTTTTAGGATAAAGGGTATCGCCGTTAAAAGTTTAAATTGTTGGTAACGCTGTTCCTGGTTGTTTAATAATGAGCTATCGTAATTTTTGCAAATCAAATAATAGCTACCCATAAGCATCCTTTGCGTATTAGCAGATATACCTTTATCATGCACACGATATTTAAACAATTTATCCTTAAGCCCGATAAAAACGGCATTAAACTTACAGGCACGTAGCCAGTAATCCCAGTCCTCATTCCCAAAAACTAACAGGTTGGTATCCATGGCACCCAAATTATCGGCTAAAGCCTTTTTTATACATACTGATAGAATGGCTATATGGTTATGGTTTAAAAGTATTTTATACAGGGCATGACCGTTGTAATTTCCGGTCAGACTTTCGTACGGCTTTACATTGGCCTTATCAAGATAATACCCACTCGTAAAAACAACATCGGCATTACTATTGATTGCAGTAGCCATTTGAACCTGCAGTTTGTTTTCCAGCCAGAGATCATCGGCGTCCAGGAATGCTATCCATTGACCCTTTACCAGTTTAAAGCCTGTGTTACGAGCAGCCCCAAGTCCCTGGTTATTTTGAAAATGATACGTGATCCGGTTGTCTTTTTTTTGGTATTGCTTCACAATTGCAGCCGTACCATCTGTTGATCCGTCATCAATAACAATAAGTTGCCAGTTGGTATATGATTGTGCCAGCACCGAAATAATAGATTGCTCAATAAATGCGTCAGCATTATATGCTGGCATGATCACGCTTATCAAAATTGCAGTATTGGTTAAATTGTTATCCAATCTTGTGGGACTATGTTACTGGTGTTACCTGCAGACTTTTCACCCGCAAACCAGTTCTGCGGTGCAATTACCATTTTATTGGGTGATACATTTAGCCAGGCTGCCCACCAACCGAAAGAACTGTTAGCAATGATATGATGCTTACAGTGGCTCATAAGGACCATATCTGTCCAGTTTTCAAGAGGGGTACTGTCTACTATAGTCGTTTTGTTGCCTAAAAAATCAAAGTTGTTTTGGCACCATGCGATATCGTCAGAGAAAATAAAATAGTGAGCATCCTTGAATTGCTCACTCATGATGTTTACCGCTTTTTGGTAGTAAGAAATGGGTAAAATGCCATGATATTGTAATATGGCGGTTTTTAAATAATCTCCCCTGCGCACATGAACGCTTACCGGGTTTACCGATTCCGATATTTTATTAAACCAAAGTTTGGCGTCATTTTTCAAATCCGGAAAAGTAAATTCTTTTAGAAGCTGCGGCCTTATGCTTTTAACATAATCTTTATCCTGAAAATATCCGTCAAGGTAAATAGCAGTCCTTTTAAATTCATTAACAGGTACGCCAGTTTTAAGATCATTTTCATAAATGGTTTGAAAGCTTGGCTGCAGTATTTTTTTTAAAAAATGATTAAATATCGTCGGCTTTGAGATCAGATATTGTGAAACCTTATTTAAAGATTTCCCTTGCAGATTTTTAAAAATGCTTAGCTCAAATGCCCTGGCAGTAAATTTATCGGTTGATTGATTGTTTGTTTTTAAAAAAGAAACGTCAAGATACACAGGTTTATCTGGTGATATGCTCCTGGCGGCAGCGTACTGAAACATCTGATTGCCTAATCCTCCCTGAAGCTTAGTTATGATCATAGCTGTCTTTGTCGCCAAATATCTTTTCTGACAAAAATGGAATTTATATAAGTATTGGCATAATGAATGTAGCCCTTACTGATCACAAAATCTATTAATGACGTATTTTGAATACCATTGCCCGATGTAGAGAAGGAAATGGTTTCAATACACATCACGAGTGGGAAGTTTTGTGTATAATCAATAGATCTTACTATCAGCTCATCGATGCCTTCTGCGTCAAGATTTAATAATTGAGGAAAAAGGCCATTGTTGTTTTCGCTGATAATATTTTTAACGGAATTAACAGGCGTTTTAATAACTTGGGTGATGCTGTAATCCCCTTCGTTATTATAGTTTTCTGCCTCCTTTTTAGAAAAAGTATTCAGCGTAGGCGTTGAAATAATATAAAAATCAGCCTCGCCTTGGCGCTCACCAATGCCAATGTTTAAATTAATATCCTTTTTACGGTATTTAAGAAAAAGCGTAAAAAGCAAGGGATCGGGCTCAATGTTTATCCCCCTGCTACCAGATTCATAAAATAAAGCTGTATTACTTAAATAAAAAGGGTGATGTGCCCCAATATCAATGTAGGTAGGGTTTTTTATTTGCAACTGATCAAAAATAAACCTTATAATCAGGTCTTCTCCTGATTGGGAATAAGATATTTTGGTCCATTTCTTTCCTCTGGGGGCTTTGAAAAAAGGCACTTTATTATGTTTTAAATTTATCTATCCGGTAACAGGTTTCACACGTTTGAATCTTTGAATACCGAAAAAGCGAGACGTTCTATAAAACCTAGTGTTAATATATAACTGATCGCCCACTCCATTTTCAATCTCCGTTTTAATGAGCTTAAATTTATTATTCATCATAAATTGTTCTACATCTCTTCGCAACGGCTGCGTGTTGTAGAGGGGGATTTCAGCTATTTCGAGCCATATGGCTTTTATGTTTTCAATATGATTGCCAGCGCCGGTTAATACAAGAAGTTCAGCTCCTTGTACATCCATATGAATAAAATCAATCACATCTATTTTGTTTTCAATTACAATATTCCTTAAAGTGGTGGTATAAACAGGAATTATGGTTTTAAATTTGAGCCATTTGATAGTATCCAAAACATTATCCGGTTCCAGCAAAGAACTTGATTTATTGCCAAATTCCCAATTAATGTTATCTGCTTCATTATCAGGATGTCCTGATGAGACGTGCAGGTTTTGCCAACCCTCATAATTAGAAAGCGCCATTTTAAATAACCTTACATTCGCCGCATTATAACGAATTATATTTTGAACTATTAAATCTTGGTTTTTGGGTAAAGGCTCAAAACTAAAAATAGAAGCATTGGGGAACAGCTTTGCATATCGGATGGAATCTTCCCCCTCACAGCTACCAATATCAAATACCAATAACCTTTCCTTTTGCTTAAAAAGGCCTAAAAGCTCCTTTTTAATAGGTAAGTCCGTGCTTAATATCTTCAGGCGGTTATACATTCTCAGGAACCTGATGTGTTTGAAATATCAATGCTCATCGGATTTAAAATAATGCCAGCATCACTTAATCTTATTATAGCTTTATTTAACGATTGATGAGCAATTTGAGAGATAGTGAAGGAAGCCGCATTTTCAAGATATTGAAATGACCGTTCATATGAAGACAAACCGAGAATAAGATTATATGTCCCGGACGAAAACAGTAAGGTGTCCTCTTTAAAAACTGACTCGTAGTATCCTTTGTCAATATCAATTTCTTTGCTCCAGGTTGTTCTTAAATTAATATCCATAGAGTTCGTAAGCCCTAAGGCAATAATAAAGTGCCTAATTGGTTTATTTATTTTGAAAAACACCCTTACCTGCCATGCTTGTCCGGCTGCTATTTCATTGATAAGGTTTGAGTCTGCATCCTCTATCTGTATCCTATAAGCATAGCCCGGTAACTCATCAGTATACTCAGAAGGAACGATTTCAAAAACAGATTCATGGAGCGATGCATGGTTTAAGTATGTACTGATGATATAATTACTATCACCGATAGCATTAACTTTGCCGTTATTAAGTAAAATACCCTTATTACAAAGTTTTTGTACCGCCCCCATATTATGGCTTACAAACAAAACCGTCCTTCMTTCGCCTTTACTTACCTCGCCCATTTTGCCAAGGCATTTTTTTTGAAATTCGGCATCGCCCACAGCCAATACCTCATCTACTATTAATATTTCCGATTCCAGGTGGGCCGCTACTGCGAAGGCGAGGCGTACATACATACCAGATGAATACCTTTTTACAGGTGTATCGATATATCTTTCAACTCCTGAGAAATCTACGATCTCATCAAATTTTCTTTTGATCTCGGCTTTGCGCATCCCCAGGATGGCGCCATTAAGAAAAATATTTTCCCTGCCACTTAGTTCGGGGTGAAAACCGGTTCCTACTTCCAGTAAACTGGCTATGCGCCCCTTTACTTTTATGGAACCCGTGGTAGGAGAGGTAACGCGGCTTAAAATTTTAAGCAAAGTGCTCTTACCGGCACCATTCCTGCCAATTATACCAACTGCATCGCCTTGCTCAATATCAAAGTTTAAATCTTTTAAGCTCCAAACCACATCACTTTCTCCCTTTGTTGTCCGGTCGTTGGTTTCGCCAATTTTCAAAAATGGGTCTTCTTTTCCTTTTAGTCTTGCCCAGTATCGTTCCAGGTCGCGTGATATGGTACCTGTACCAAAATCACCCAGTTGATAAGCTTTTGACAGGTTTTCTACCTTAATTACTTTGGCCATTTATACGGTATCAACAAAGGTTTTCTCTACTTTATTAAATATAATGGTACCGGTTATTAAAATGATAACCGTGATTATTAAACTATAACCCATCAGGTCCCAGCTAAAACTTCCCTTACCTAAAAGGCTATATCTGAAAGTTTCAATGATTGCAGTGATAGGATTGAATTTTACGAGCCAGCTATAGGCCGGATATTTTGCTTCGGCTACTGATAGCGGAAATATTACGGTTGTGGTATACATTAATAATGGTACGCCGAAAGATACAATAAACGCAAGGTCGCGGTACTTGGTAGTTACTGCCGATATAATCATCCCCAAGCCTAAACCTAACGCTGCTATCATAACAATGAGTAAAGGCAGCAGCAATACGAAAGCGTTAGGAGATATCCCGGCATCCTTAAATAAATAAATGATGTACAGGATGGTGAAAAGTAAAAACTGTACACCAAACTTTATCAAATTTGATAGTACTATACTTAATGGCATGATTAACCGTGGAAAGTAAACCTTACCGAGTAACCCTGCATTATCCCTGAAAACGGTTGACGTTTTTGTAAGGCACTCTGCAAAATAATTCCATATAATGGTACCTGCCAGGTAAAATAAGGGCTTGGGCAGTCCATCAACAGGTATGCCTGCCAGGTTGCCAAATACCAATGTGTAAAATAATATCGTGATAACAGGTTGTACAAAAAACCAAATGGGTCCTAAAATGGTCTGCTTGTAAAATGAAACAAAATCACGTCTTACCAATAACAAAAGCAGGTCGCGGTAATGCCATACGTCCTTAAGCTTTAAGTCGAGAAGATTGTTTTTCGCGCTTATTTCAATATCCCAATCTTCGTCTGCCAATGCGCTCATTTATTTAGTAATAGTTGTAGTTTATTCATGTAGTTGTTTTCGTTAAAATGCAGTAAGCATTGCTCCTGCAACTGTTTCCGTTTAGCTGCTGTTAATGGGGTTGCCAAATATTCAATGATGCAATTATGCAATTCAATAGGATCATCGGCATCAATGGCTCTGCCTAATTCACCATTACGTATCGCATCAATGCTGCCGTCGGCATTTCCGCATATAACCGGTAAGCCACAAGCTAAAGCCTCAATAAATACAATGCCGAAACCTTCCTTTTTGCTTGGTAACACAAACAGGTCGGCCAATAAAAAATGGTCTGTAAGTTCGGTCTCCTCTATAAAGCCGGTTAGCGTTATATGATCCTTTATCTGATAATCGGCTATCAATTTATTAA
The DNA here is from genome assembly GCF_056401495.1 of Mucilaginibacter sp. P4_E8. Taxonomy (NCBI): domain Bacteria; kingdom Pseudomonadati; phylum Bacteroidota; class Sphingobacteriia; order Sphingobacteriales; family Sphingobacteriaceae; genus Mucilaginibacter; species Mucilaginibacter sp. P4_E8. Next base: position 138,612 of record NZ_JBFUJG010000006.1, on the reverse strand, counting down.
TCCGAGCCTCCTCCAACGAATCATATTTTCCCGATAGGATGTATTTTATCTTAGGAAATTGATCCTTTAACATACTAATAGCTTGTATTACCTGCTCATAACCCTTATATTTTTCGGTAGAGGCCATACGGGTTAACGTAAATATGATTGGATGGTTGTTACTCAGCTGATAACGGTCGATCAGGTATTGTGGTTTTACAAAGCTTGCTGGTAGCTGAATGAAGGGATCAACCGCGTTATTCAGCACTATGCAAATATCATTATGTATATAATGCCTGGTTACCATTTGTTGTTTGGTAAAGTTGCTTACACAAATTACTTTATCACACTGTTTCAGGAAACGTTTTTTAATGAACGAAAATGGCCGCCAAACCTCAATGCCATGCGCTATAAGCCATATCTGGCATTTGGGGTTAATTAATTTAATAGCCAAACCTACAATGGCAAGATTAATATGGCTGAGTATAATAACGTTTGACCTCGCTGGCCTGCTTATGGCTTTTAAAACAAAGCTCAGTTTGTTTATGTTAAAACCCTTAAAGTTTTTTGCAGGTAAGTACTGGGTCATCACGTCACCGGGCTTGTCATAGGCCGACCATAGTTCAAAATCCCAGTTATTTGCTTTGGCTATCTGGTGTAAGGAGTGTCCTAAAGTACGGGTCATTTTTTGAATACCACCTGTAGTACTAAATGTTTGCAAAGTAAATAGTATCACTTTTTTAGACATGAGGCTGTATCTGATAAAGCGCAAAAGCTTTTGACCAGTGCATTCCCTTGTTTTTGAATTTCCTGATGATGTTTTGTGCTGGTTTACCCTTATAAAATTGGCTGTTACTTACCTCATCATGCGCCATCATCCATTGTTGCAGCGGAAAGGTAAAGCCCATTTTGGGCCGGTTCCATATAGCAGATGGTAATAGTTCATTAAAGCTATCGATCAATAATTTCTTGGGTTGACGCTTATCAAATCTTATTGCCTGATCAATACTTGCAATCGTACTGGTGAAATCTTCATCTAAAAAGGGTACCCTTACCTCCAGACCATGGCTCATACTCATTACATCGGTATCCCTCAGTAATTGATTTTGCATATACAAATTAGTTTCAAACCAGGAGGCGTGTTCCTGGTTATATGAATCCAAGTTAGGTACAGTGTTGGTATCAAAAAGCGTACCCTCAACATGTTTATTGTCGGTATCCAGCAATGAGGCAATATCACCTGGCGAAAACAACCCTCTTAATAAAAGATAATCAGCTAAAGGATGATCATTAGCTAAAAATGTAAGCTTTTTATAATGATCAGGTACCAGACCGGTAAGGGCCGAAAATACAGAAGGATATATTTTTTTAAGATACTTTAAATATTTTATCCGGTTAAACGAAGGGTATCCTCCAAAAAGTTCATCTGCGCCAATACCTGATAATACTGCTTTTAACCCATTTTCATGCGCATATTTGCTAATGAACCAGCTATTGATGCCATCAGTAGTTGGCATATCCATAGCATGGGTAATTTGTGGGAAAAACGTTTCAAAATCTTGCTGTTGTACCAGGTGCGAAAAACTTTCGCCATTAATTTTATCCAAAACTATACGCTGATAAGTCTGCTCATTATAGCTTTTTTCGTTAAAATAAATGGATATGGTTTTAAGCTGCTGCTTTTTTTGCCGGTCAGCCAATAAGGTGATCACACTTGAATCAATACCACCACTTAAAAATACACCTATCGAAGCATCGGCTATCATTTGCCGGTTCACTGCTTTTATTAAAGCATCTTTTACACGTTGCCGGGCTTCGTTAATATCAGTAATTGAATCTATCACTGATGTTTCCTTATATGTTCTTATGGTATAAGTTGATGATGCATTGTTCCAGCATAAAAAATGACCCTTGGGTAAGCTGAAAACATTTTTTAAAGTAGTGTATGGCTCCGGGATATGACCGAAAGCCAAAAACCTGATAGGCCAGCCCGTGTCTTTCTCTGTAGCTATACCCGCGGCGGTAAAAGCTCTTATTTCTGATGCGAAGCTTAAAGTTCCGTTTTGAGCAAAATAGTATATTGGTTTTATACCGGCAGTATCACGTACCAGGTAGGTGCATTTTTGGGCCTTATCATATAATGCAAAGGCAAACATGCCCCTTAATTTGGAGAATGCAGTAGTGCCCCAGTATAAATAGGCTAATAAAATCACCTCGGTATCGGTAACTGATTTGAATTGCGCTCCCAATTTCAATAGTTCATCCCTTAATTCCGGATAATTATAAATTTCGCCGTTAAAGGTTATCCAGGCTTTTTGGTCAGTATCGCTCATGGGCTGATGTCCATTGCTGCTCAGATCAATGATAGCAAGCCTGCGATGCCCAAATCCCAGATGGGCTTTCTCATCAAAAAACACACCTTCATCATCAGCCCCTCCATGTTGCAGCACCCTGCACATAGCTTTTACTTTTTCGCGGATTTCTTCGGGTTGTAGCCGGTTATTAATAATGCCTGCTATCCGGCACATAGTTCATATATTTTCACAGCTTCGCCTCGTAAGTCACATTTTTTTCATGTAACTTATTATTTAACAGATACTTATAAAATAATCTATAAGTGTGTTTTTGTATTTTTAGCCTATAAATAAGCCATCATTTTTGTTGGTTTAAAGTATGACCCAACTTAAAATCTTTCAATGTATGATGCGGCAACGTGCACTATAATGGAGCAGCCAATACTTTCAAGTCTTAATATCAATTGTTTTTGCGACCGTAATGATACTACCTCACCGGTCATCCCTTTTAACGGGCCTGCTTTTATAATAATTTTTTCCCCTTGCTGCAGATCCTCTTCTGTAATTTCTAACTCAAACGAACTTGCCATTAATAGTTTCAATTCATTTATCTGGCGGTCGGGCATGGAGGCTGGTTTACCCGAAAAATATAAGAAACGGGATATTCCTTTTGTCATTAATACTTCCGTTTGTTCATGTTCGGCAACGTTCACGAATACGTATGATTTAATAAAAGGTTCTTCCACCCATTTTTTACGATCACTCCATTGCTTAAGTTGCCGGTGCAGCGGAAGATATGCTAAAATTCCCTTATTTGTTAGCGCTTCGTATGCTTTTTTTTCGGCTCGCGCACTCGTGTAAACCGGGTACCATTTATGTGTTGCCGCACTTGTCCTTAGATCCATATTTAACAAAAAGTACTTTTATTTAAACCATCTTCTTACATCCCACCATTTGGTTTTATTATCATCTAAATAATAACCAGAGCCCTCATAACCACTATAATCAGAATAATAATAGTAACGTGCACCAGCGCTTTCGCCGGTAAACTTAGTTGTATAATACCTGGAGTGTAATAGTTCTTCTTCGTAGGCGTTCAGCACAATCACCGTATTATCCAGGTGATATTCCTGAGCAATACGCTGGGGTACAGTAGCCGCATAAAATTTTGATTTTCCTGACCGTATTACAAAAACATTGATATCGCTCATTCTGATAAGCGGAATAGCATCTGATACCAGGCCAATTGGGGCGGTATCAATCATCACAATATCATATCTTAATTTTAAATTGGCAATTAAAGTATTCATCCGTTCGCTGTGCAGCAGTTCGGATGGGTTGGGGGGAACCGGCCCTGAAATTATAAAGTCAAGATTTTCATATTCAGCATGCAAAATAATCTCGTCCATCTCGTTTTGATGCGCCAGGTAGTTGCTTAACCCCACATCATTAGGAACATGAAATGTTTTGTGAAGCCTGGAGCGCCTCAGGTCTGCACCAATAAGGATCACTTTTTTATCGATAAGGGAAAGTGTACTTGATAAGTTAACAGCCACAAATGATTTGCCTTCGCCGGCCACCTCGGATGTGATACATATAACTTTGCTTTGTTTTTCGGACGAAAGAAAGCTTAAGTTGGTACGTACAGATCGTACCGATTCTGCAAATATGGATTTTGGTTTGATAAGCGCCAAAATTTGCTTGTTATTTTCGTCAATAGGCTCAGGGAATTTCCGTATAACTCCAAGTATAGGTATTGATGTAAGGCTTTCAATGGTCTCCTTATCATAAATATAGGGATTTAGCACACGTACAATAATAATGAGGCCCATGCCTATGGCCAAACCCAAAATAATTGCTGTACGATGTATATCATGTTCATTGGGCGATACGGCATTTAAGTTGGGTTGTGCAAGTTCAATAACCGTTGCCCCGGGTAATATACCAGCCCTGCTTATTTGCGCTTCTAATTTTTTTTCTGATAAAAATGAATATACCTTATCATTGATCTCAAAATCACGCTGCAGGCTCACCATATCGCGTTGTGCTGCGGGCAGTGCCATAATTGTTTGATTAATCTGCGCAAGTTGGTTATCAAGGTAGGCCATGTTCTTTTCAATGCCGACGCGTAAAATTTTAATATTATTTAAAGCGGTTAATTTAATTTGTAATATCTGCTGGTTAACATCCCGAATAGGTTGCGAATCATTATTGTACGTTTTTAATAATGCGCTTTTTTCCTGTATCAGGTTATCCAGCTTTCCAACCAGTATTTCTAACGAGGGATCAGGGTTAGCTGTGCCGCCGGTGGTGAAATTTAAATTAACATTATCCTTTTCTTTAGCAACCTGATCCCTGAGCTGGTCAATAGCGATCAGCTGTATTTTTAATAATGATTTACTTGATTCGATCTCTGCGGCCTTGCCAACCGAGGCGGTTGATGCTGTGCTTACATCAAGGATCTTTGATTTTTGTTTATATTTTTCAATAGAATTTTCAGAGCCTTTAACCTGGGTAGACAGGAATGACAACTGACTGTCAATAAAATCGATCATTTGTGAGGCCGATTGTGCTTTTTGATTGCGGTCAAAAATCACATACTCATTCATGATGCTGTTCAATATATCAGCAGCAAACTGCGGGTTAGAGTCCGTTTCCTGCAGGGCAATAATGTTAGAGTTTTTTGCGGTTTCGCCGGTTTGTAAACCACCCCTAACACGGTCTACAAAATCTTCGGGGATATTAAACTTAAATAAGTAAACGGTGTTTTTATCCAATGCCCCGGGATATTTTATGCTAAAACTTGTGGGCCCAATATTTACAGGGGCATCATAATTAAAAGTGTTTTGAACCTCTTTACCCGCAACTGTGTAGGATAGCTTAAAAGAATGCCTGTCAATCGGCTTAAAACCTACCTGGTCATGATAAAAATTTAAACTATCAAACCTGATCAGTTCAATATTCAACGGTTTTGAGGGGTAGATCTCGGAGGTGCGCACCCTTCCCATAAGGTAAAAACTTACCCGGTAATCAAGGTCTTTTATGGCACTGAGTATGAGGTTACGGCTTTGCAAAACTGATGTAATGCTTTGTATTTTTGATGGCCCGCGGTCTGGAACGGTCATCACCGCAATCAAATCAGGTATTTCTGATTTTTTTTCTTCAATTTTTATAGTTCCTGATGTAGCATAGGTTTTTGGTGTATACCATAGGTAGGAATACGATATAAGGAAGGTTAAACTAACAGCTGTCGCGATCCAATACCAGCGGCTTAGTAATATTTTGCAGATCTTGAAATAATCGATTTCCTGGTTGGGTAGTTTGCGCTGAATTTTTTCTGTTTCTTCCATTAGCGATGAGAAAGCGTGAAAATAATTAAGGCTGTATTCAATAAAAGCAACACAGGCTGGGTAATAACCGACAGGTTTTGTAAGTTATCATTACGTACAGCACGTTTATTTTGAGCTATATAAATAACATCCCCGTTTTGAAGAACAGCACGAGGATCATTTATGGATTGGATATTCCTGAGATTAATTACCGTTACCTGCGGGTTTGCCTGATCGCCGCGTATAATTTCCACATTTGTTTCATTTGCTTTGTTTGTAAGGCCGCCTGCTTCACCAATCATTTCAACTAAAGTAGTCCTGTCTTTTGTTAAAGTGTAATTTCCCTGGCCCTTAATTTCACCAAGTAATGTTACCTTCAGGTTTACAATTTTTAATTCAATTATAGGGTCTTTTAAAAGACTTTTACGGTAAAGACCTTCAATAAGTTTTGCTGCTTCGGTACGTGTAAGGCCTGCTACGCCTACATGCCCAATAACCGGTAAGGCTACCGTACCATCATCATCAACCTGAAAAGTTTGTCCGGTTGCAGAATTTCCGCCCGATGTATTACCTACGTTTGATGGCGCTTCATCAACGATGTATTTAACGTTTTGCAGATTCCTGATCTGTAATATGTCCTGAGGTTTTATGCGATAAGTAAAATTGCTTAAAAGCGGTTGTTGTGCCAAACTATCCTTAGCGCTGTTCTTTTGTTCAAAAAGTGATTGATATTGTTTGTTGGAGCATGAAGTTAAAACAAAAAGTATTCCCAAAAACGAAATAGTAAAGGTTAAAAAGCGCATATAAAGAGTGGGAGGCTAAATAAATTATTAGGCATTGGTTTTAAAAATACATAATTTGCGGCATATACATTTGTATTCTTTTCCAACTTGTACGGTTTGAAGCTCTCCCTGGTTACAGTAGTTTATAATGCGCAGGATACTATTGGGCAATGTATCGAATCAGTTATCTGTCAAAATTATTATAACCTGGAGTATATTATTATTGATGGCGGCTCAACCGACAACACGCTTCAAATCATTAACCAATACCGTTCGCACATCAGTATTTTAATTTCTGAACCAGATAAAGGCATTTACGATGCGATGAATAAAGGCATCAAACTGGCCACGGGGCAAATTGTGGGCACGTTAAATGCCGACGATTATTTTGCCGATCATGAGGTTTTGCTATCAATAGCTAAAGCATTTGAACAACAGGATATTGAAGCGGTGTATGGTGATCTTGATATCATAAACCAGCACCATCAGATTGTTCGTAAATGGCGCTCCGGCCAATGTAAAAGCGGTTCATTTAACCTGGGATTTATGCCTCCCCATCCAACGTTTTATTGTAGGCGAAACTTGTTTGAACAATTTGGTTTTTACAGCCTTGAATATGGTTCGGCGGCTGATTATGAATTGATGCTACGGTTTATACACCTGGATAAGATCAGGGGTTTTTATTTAAAAAAAGTAATGGTTAAAATGCGTGTTGGCGGCGTGAGTAGTAAAAATTTAAAGAACCGGACAAAGGCCTGGGCTTTTGATTTAAAAGCTATGCGTAAAAACAAGCTCATGTTCCCCTTGTTGGCCCTGATGCTAAAACCACTTCGAAAAATAATTCAATTTTTTTAACTTCAAGTTTAACCTATCTGTTTTTTATACGTATAAGAACCTATAAATGAACAAAAACTGTTTAAGGTAGCAGCCCCCCGCTAACAGAACAACAGAAATTCATATGACAGAACTTATACACACTTATCACTTTATTTATTATGTTTTAATAGTTGTAATATCCGCGTTGATAACATTATTAGCCATCCCCTCCATTTTACACGTGGCCAGGGCAAGGCACCTGTATGATGATGTGGGGCATTTCAGAAAACAGCATGATCATGGTATACCGCGTTTAGGTGGTGTGGCCATATTTATTAGTTTCATGATCACAACGCTTTTATTTAGCCTGATTGATAAGGAATTACCCATCAGTTACCTGCTTATTTCGTGTATAATTTTATTTGCAATGGGTTTAAAGGACGATCTGTCTGGTGTAAATTCAAGTACCAAATTCCTGATACAGTTTATTGTAGCCGCTATACTGGTATTACTGGGTGATATACGCATAACCAGTATGTATGGCATATTTGATATTTTTAACCTCCCGTATATACCAAGTGCTGTACTCTCCATATTGCTGATCATGCTTATTGTTAATTCCTTTAATTTGATCGACGGCATAGATGGTTTAGCAGCCACAACAGGCATCCTTGTTAACGGCGCTTTTGCTTTCCTGTTTATATATATAAAACAATATGAGCTGGCTGCAATTTGTTTGGCCATAGTAGGGGCTACTGCAGGTTTTTTACGTTTTAATATTACACCCGCCAAAATATTTATGGGCGATACCGGCGCGTTGTTAATTGGCCTTATATCAGCGGTGATGGCTGTTAAATTTATTGAGCTAAGTAACAGTTCTGGGACTAATATCCCGGCTATTACCTGTGCGCCAGCGCTTACAGTTGCCATACTAATAGGGCCGGTTTTTGATACCTTAAGGGTTTTTACCTTAAGGGTATTTAACAAGAAATCACCTTTTGAGGCCGATCGTAACCACATGCATCACCGCATATTAAGATTGGGACTTACGCATGTTCAAACTACATTTTGCTTATCGGCCATTAACATATTGTTAATTGCTATGATGGTTATATTTAGCGATTTAGGCAACTCTTTGCTTATCGGATTAATCTTTATGATTTCGTTAGTTTCCAACTGGATCATCACATTCGGGTTGCGTTCAAAAGAGCGCGAAAATGTGGCCCTTCGTAACTTCTTAGGATAAATATTATAAAGCTTTAATAAGTACACCAATAATGGCAGCTAAAGCGATAATATAAGGCTCCTGCATTTTTTTGATGTAAATCAGCACTAAGACAGCAGCTACGGCAATCAATCCGGTAGGTATATCAGTAATGGAACGTAAACCGATAATAATAACTGAACCTACCAACGCCCCAATCACCGCCGCTGTAATGCCATCCACAAACGCTTTTATACTTACATTCTTAGCAATCTTTTTAAAAGAGGGGGCTAAGGCTACTGTAAATAAATAACAGGGCAAAAAAGTAGCTAATGCGGCTACACAAGCACCGGGGAACCCAGCTACCAGATAACCTATAAATCCAACGGTAATTACAACAGGTCCGGGAGTGATCATAGCTACGGCAACGGCATCCACAAATTGGTGTTCAGTAAGCCACCCAAATTCTTTTACTACCCCACCATGCAGGAAAGGCACAATAGCCAAACCGCTGCCAAATACAAATGCCCCTGCTTTAGCAAAGAACCAGGCGATCTCCTGCAAGGTCTTTCCGTCATATTTCCAGAACCCGGTACTGATCAAGATCCCGGCAGGCAATACGGCTGGTTTTTTTATCCATTGCGGCGGGGCTTTAAGCAGCATATACAATATACCGCAAGCCAGAAACAACAGTATTTCTTCTCTTTCCGTAATAACCGTAATTACGATGCCTGCAATATAAAACAGCCACAGCAGCCATCTGGATTTCATCGCGGCGAGTTCAAATTTACTGATAGATTTAACCGTCAATTTATATGCACTCATGGTAATAATGCCAATTACAGCAGCTCCAACTCCATAAAAAACAGCCTGCATCCATGCCAATCCACCATAAAGCTGGTAAGCCATCCCTAATAATACCACCATTATAAAGGAAGGGACAACAAAGGCCAGACCCGCGAGTGTCGCGCCGATCAGCCCGTGATGCACAAAACCAATATAAATACCCAATTGCGCTGCTAAGGGCCCCGGTGCAAGTTGCGCTAAAGCTAATCCCTCTTTATATTCTTCCTCGGTTAGCCAGCCTTTTTGTTCCACAAGGTCGCGGTGCATATATCCCACCAAAGCCACCGGCCCCCCAAAACCCCAGGTGCCCAGTTTTAAAAAATATTTAGTGATGTCCCATAAAGAATAGGCAGGCTGCTGTTTAATCATTTGTTTTTCCATATATGTTTTTCCTCCTGTGCATATTTAGCCCAGCTATACAGGCCTTCTCAAAAACTTCTTCTTTTGTCACGTAAATAAATTCGGCCTGCTGGTTAACAAAGTTTTTTATCGGCCAGGGACAGGCAATACAATCAATTTTTGGCCGCTCAGGGGTGACCCATTTCATCAGAATTGAGTTTAAAAGCTTGTTAATTGACTACATTTTCATCCCGCCCAATTTATCGGATTGTTTACCTAATACATCCAATGCAGCCCTAAAGCCCTGTGCCAGTGTAGCGGCATTGCCACGGCCATAATAATGCAGGAAGATCATGTGCGGATCATCGCCCAACATGTGGTTATGAACGGCAACTACTTCCAGATTATGCTGACGCAACGTTTTAATAACGCTATTCACTTCGCTTTGTAACATGGCCACATCGCCCGCTATATGGGCGTCATCCTGTTTGCCTGCAAAGGATGCCCAGGTATTAAGCCCGATATTGGTCGTCATTTCAACACCCATCACCATTACCTTCAAATCAGCTCTCCCGACTGTATATTTATAGGTTGGGCCATTCACTGTACCGGTATATTTTATGATAGCATCCAGTGCCGGTATATCAAAATTATCTTTGCCGGTAACCGCCGGGGGCGCAGATGGCGCGGGTTGGTTAGCCGGGAAGAGCTTGCTGTCCCGGATGGTATCAGCGTATTTCTTAGCGAGTTCAGCCACGGTTCCCATGCCGTGGATATGCATGTAAAATATACGCGGTTCCTCGTAAAAGAAATGGTTATGGATAGCCGCGATTTCCAAACCGTTGGCATGTGCTGCGGATATTAAAGGGTTAACCTCCTCCATCTGCAAAACCGTATCGCTCATTACCATTGCTAATTTACCGTCAACCGTTTTTTTGAATGATACCCAGCCACCAAATCCAAAAGGAATGGGAACTGGTTCACCCTTAATTTTCATTTTTAGATCGTTCCGGGGTAGCGGCGTGGTATAAACGGCTTCCGATTCTTTATAGCTGCCTTTTTTGCCTAAAGCGCTGTCAATGGCCGCCATTTCTGTTGCAGTTAAGGCCGGAGTTTTACCAGGAGGCAATGCTATTGCCTTCACTTTATCAACAGGCAACAGCAATGCTGTTCCTAACATGGCGGTTGCCTGTAAGGCTTGCCTGCGGGTGAATTTATTTGTTTGCATGGTGGTTATGTATTTGCTTAAACAATACTAACCAAACCCAAACGCGAAAAATAGTACGGATTTAACTATTGGTATATTTTTTACTTTTCCTGCTGTTTTTTTTCATAAGGTGTAGGTGTTTGACCGGTTTTTTTTAAAGATCCGGGTAAAGTAACTCTGGTCAGAAAAGCCGATGAAGTAAGCGATCTCGGTTAAAGAATAAAGAGTGGTTTCTCCATCACATGCATGGTCTTTTCTATCCGCAGTTTACGGATATATTCGCCGAAGGAAAAGGTTTTCAAAATATTTAGAAAACTTCCGTAATAAATAAGTGGGGTTAATCTCCAGTTGCAGACAGCTTTTATAAAACTGCCTTACCTAATTGGATGGAGCATTCAAGTAAACTGCCAACGCGTTTATCCTTTCGGCTACCACAGTAATTTGTGCCTGTGCTTCAGGCCAGTTACGCTGTTCAATAGCTTCGCGGATGCCGGGAAGGGTTTTTACTCCATAGCCGGTATAAAAGCCCGGGGCATAAATGGTGTGCCTGTACCAACTGCGGCGTGGCAATCCATCTGCCGACAGCAATTGCTGTTCGGCACGATAAAGCAATTTATTTAACTTATCATGATCCTCGTTTTTAAGCATATCAGCTGCCCAATTGGTAGCTAATTTATCAGCACTTTTCTTTAATGAATCAAGCGCGCCGGTTAGTGGTTTAAAATTAATCTCGGGCACATCGGTTTTGGCATCCGGGGCTTTAAAGATTTTTGTTGGATTGGCGGCTATAGTGTAATCTTTGGCCTTTATTAACTGATTTTCTACTACCGTACTTTCCCGCGTATTATTTACCAGTTCGGTGAGCTCGGCAGCGTACCTGCTAATGGTTGCCTGTAAGCTCCGGAAATCAAAAGGAAGTATTTCAGCATCGGCCATACGCAGGGCAGCATGCCCGGCAGTTTGTGATAAGGCCACACCATATTTAAAATCAGGGTCTTTAAAACGTTTATAATTATCAAAAGAATCATAAATAGAATGGTATTCTCCGCCTTCATCCTCACCACCAAAACCAAAATCAAGGGTAGCTATACCCAAATGCTGCAGGAATGATGAAAAGTCAGATCCCGAACCCAGCGCATCCAGCCGTTGCCCCTTACGCTCCAATATTTCCTTTTTATCTTTTGTTGTTTTTGCATTTATCAACTGCGAAGCCTTTTTACGGTCAAAAACACTTACGCTGGTTTCCGGGTCAACTACTTGCTGGGTTATCTCATCAGTAAATCCTTCTAAGGCCTGTGAACCTCCGGCGCCTAAAAAGCCACGGCCATTACCGTCTGAATTGATATAAACTACCGCTTTTTGTTGTAGCTCTTTTCCATGATCTTCAGCAAATTCTGTTGATCCTATTAAACCTGGCTCTTCGCCATCCCAGGAGCAGTAAACAATGGAGCGCTTTGGTTTCCAACCGGTTTTAAGTAACTGGCCTAATGCTTTTGCTTCCTCCAGCATGGCAGCCTGACCGCTTATGGGATCGCCTGCGCCATTTACCCAGGCGTCGTGGTGATTGCCGCGCATTACCCATTCATCAGGGTAAGCAGAGCCTTTTATTTTTGCTATCACATTATAAGCCTGTACCATATCCCAGTTAAATTCCAGCTTTAGGTGTACCATGGCCTTACCCGGGCCAATATGATAGGTAATAGGCAATGAACCAGCCCAGCCTTTTGGAACAACAGGGCCGCTCAGTGCCGCTAACAGGGGTTGCGCATCGTGATAACTAATAGGTAACACCGGTATTTTTAATATAGTGGCCGCATCTTTCCTGTCCAGCCGTTTTGCATTTTTTGTAGCGCCTATGCCAGGGGTTAGCGGATCGCCCGGATAGATCACCATGTCCATCACAGAACCACGCTGCACACCAAATTCACTCTTAAATGCCCCTGTAGGATATACGTCACCAGCTGTGTAACCATCATCAGCAGGGTCCGAATAAATGATACAGCCTATAGCACCATGTTCATAAGCTACTTTGGGTTTAATACCGCGCCAGGAGTGACCATATTTGGCAATAACTATTTTTCCTTTAACATCAATTCCCAATGATGCCAGTTTTTCATAGTCGTCAGGCAGCCCATAATTAACAAATACGAGTTCGCCGGTTACATCGCCATCGGCGCTCCAGGCATTGTAGGTAGGTAATTGGTTGGCCTGACCAGATGTGGCATCTTCTGTTAATGCCGGTTCTTTTAACAGTGCGGTATATTTTGACGGACCGGTTAATTCAAGTAAACGTGTTTTAGGTGTAGGGAAAAGTACATTGTAGGTTTCCATACGGGCATCAAACCCATAGCTTTTATATTTTGCCAGTATTTTTTCGGCTACAGCTTTACTACCGGGCGAACCGATATTATGCGGGAAGGCTGACAGCTCCTTGATGGTTTCACCTATGTGCTGTGCACTTAATGAAGCATCAAAGGTTTGTTCTGCACTTAATTGGTTGGCTGATGATGAAACGGTATAGCCGTTAAGCGTTTTTTGCTGTGCAAATGATACTGATGATAATAAAAGTAGACTTAAGGTAAGGCTTTTCTTCATAAGATAATTTGATGATGGGTCAAGATAGCAAATTCATGTGTATTGTTCTTATACCAATCTGAAATTTTTAAGGAAAAGTTAAATTGTTACAGTAGGAGACACTGTTTGATGATACGGAAAGGTGTATCTAAAATAAACTTCGCTGCTCGGTTTCCGGTCCCTGTAACTCCTGTTGGTAGGAGCGGATCATCGCAATGAGCTCCTGACCGTATTGTACGGCTTTATGTTGTCCAACTCCTTTAATAGCGCCGAGGGCTTTGAGAGTTGGTGGCATTTTTTCGGCTATAGCGGCTATCGTTTTTTCAGACAGGACCATATTGGGCATGATGCCGCTTTTTTCAGCTTCGGCATCCCGCCAGATGAGCAATTGGTTAAAAAGTTTTTCGTTGGGTTTGGCATTCAGGGCTTTAACGTATGACCGGGACTGATCGGCGGTTGAGTTGGCCATAGCGTTCTTTTTAACTTCGAGGTAGGCCGTAACATCAAATTCCTGTTTGGAAAAATGAGCCATCAGGCTGATCCGGGCCATGAGCCATTGTATCAGTTTGTCAGCCTTCGCCGCCTTTTCTTTAACGGCACCCGATTGGTTGATCAGGGCTGGCAGCTGGGTATGCAGACTTTCTGTGGCTTCAGTCATTTTTGTCAGAAAATAGGCAGCCGCCTTTTGGGTACGTTCGGTATTATGAGAACTTAGTTGCCTTACAAATTTCTCCGCTACGTCAAAGATATCCTTTTGAAAATCGGGCACCAAGTCGTCGAAACTGCTGGTCCTGCTTTTGAGGCCGCTGAAGTTAAACAATTCCGCGAGGAGAAATTGTCGGTACAGTTCCCGGTCACGTTCCAGTTGTTCTGTACCGGGTTTAAGGGATTTTGCTTGTTCGTTAAAATGAGCAACAGCTGGGTCGCCGATGATGTTATGCGGGGCTATCGGGTTACGGAGCACCATGCCCGACAGGGTCCGGCAGCGGCTCAACGCCACATAGGCCTGGCCATGGGCAAAAGCTTCGCTGATATCGATAATGGCTTTGTCAAAACTCAGGCCCTGACTTTTGTGAATGGTGATAGACCAGGCCAGCTTTAGGGGCATCTGGGTAAAACTGCCCGCATTGGTTTCATTAATCTGTTGCTCTTCCAGCTGATATTTGATGTTGGTCCATTCCAGCGCCTGAACCGCGATCTCCCGGCTTTCCTCGCCACATTGAACAAATACCGTGTCTGTTTCTATCCGGGTGATGATGCCAATTTTTCCATTATAAAAAAGTTTTTCGGCGGAGTTATCGTTTTTGACAAACATGACCTGGGCACCGGTCTTTAATTTCAGGCTGGTTTCGGTCGGGTAGGCATCCTTAGGGAACTCTCCCCTGATGGTGGCTTTAAATTCAAACTCCTGTCCCGGCAGTGCTTCTACAAACTCGCTATTAAGTTGCCGGGCAATCCCGTTATGGGTTGTCAGGGTAATATAAGGTTCTTCGGCAGTTGGGCGGAAATCAGGCTGATGCCGGGCGTTCAGGAGCTCCAGATTCACCGGGCTGATGGTTTGGTTGCGCACCTCGTTTAAAATGTCAACAAAAACCTGTTCCTTTTGCCTGAACACATGGTCAAGTTCTATCCGTACATAGGGCGCCTTTTGCATGACCTGGCTGCTGAAGAAATAGGGGGTATTATAGTAACGGCTCAGCAACATCCACTCCTCGTCCCGAATGATCGGGCTTAGCTGGGAGAGGTCTCCGATCAGCAGGAGTTGCACGCCACCAAAAGGATGATCGGATTCTTTTACGTTCCGCAGCACCAGGTCAATTTGATCCAGCACATCCGGCCGCACCATGCTCACTTCGTCGATGATCAGCAGTTCAAGGGTAGATAATAATTCTTTTTTCTCGGGACTGTAATGCACCTCTGGTCTGGCCGTTCCCGATGGGATGATGGGCCCGAAAGGGATCTGGAACAAAGAATGAATGGTCATGCCGCCGGCATTGATAGCCGCCACACCGGTAGGCGCAACCACAGCCAGCTTCTTTTTAGAATGCTGCCTTACGTCCTGCAGGAAAGTGGTTTTGCCTGTGCCAGCCTTACCTGTCAGGAAAACAACCGTATTGGTGGATTCCACATAATCAAACGCCAGGGCCATTACGGGGTTCATCGTGTTCATTTTTTCGCTTGCAATTTTAACATAAAATTCTGATCATGTTCTTTGCAGCCGGCTGATGATTTCTTTTTTTTGTATCAGGCATCCGGTTCATCAGTTGAAGGTTGGTTCGCGAAAAACAGGTATAAATAATCCCATATAGGCCGTAAGGTGCACCACCATATGACGACCAATGGCCTGGCCGATCTTCCGGATGGCTGATTCGCTTAGCGGGCTTTGATAATCGGGATTCCGGGCATCGGGGTCCGGTTCAGTATAGCGGAGGTAAGCGTCATCATCTGAAACCCGTGTATTGCGGTCATACCAGTTGCCCTGTTCCAGTTGCAGGGTCAGGGTAATAAACCCATTACTGTTATGAAATTCAATGATGAATTGTGGCGTAAAGGGCATATCCCATTGTTCGGGCGGCACCTCGTCCACCTGTATCCGGGTAATACCCTGGTTCAACTCCACATCGATATAAAATTCTTCCATCAATTATTACCCGCAAAGATAATGCTAAAAATATTAGTATTTTAGTATCTTTGTGAAATAAATTTTATGGAGGGATTTGCAGGAACACCGGGAACACCGGATAATTACCAGCCTATCCCATAATCTTCACCGTGATTGCTGGAACCACCCCAAAGGCTCCCATGCTTCCAGTCGAAATAAACGGCATTGACAGGGCCGCTGGTACGGTCGGCAAAACTAAGTACGTATCCCATTTTTTTCAGTTCATTACGTACAGATTCTGGTGTGTTGCTATTTAATAATATCTGACCCGGTTTAGGCTCACGATCAGCGGTTTTGGTTCCTCCTAACGAAAGCCATAGCTGGTTGGTATTGAAGTTAGCCGCTTCAGTAGCTTTCTGCACCGTCATGCCAAATTCTGCTACATTTAAAAAGAACTGCAACAGGTTTTGGTCTTGCGTATCGCCCCCTTGCACGGCTGCAGATAAAAAAGGTTTCCCATCTTTTAAAAACATGGAAGGCGATAAAGTTACCCTTGGCCGTTTACCAGGTGCTACCACATTAAACGGATTTAAAGCAGAATCGAGCACAAAGCTTTGCATGCGCTGGCTCATACCTATACCGGTGTTGCCCGCGATGCAGGCGGGCAGCCAGCCGCCACTTGGGGTAACAGAAACTACCCAACCTTCTTTATCAGCAGCTTCTATAGAAGTAGTGCCCCTCCATAACCTATCCTGATAATCCTCCTTTGGCGAGTTATTGCCCAGGTCATGTGTAGGTGCAAAATTTCGTTTAGTAGTATCCATTTCAAATCCCCTGGTTTTTAGGAGATTTATATAAGGATTTTGCTTTCCCTCAAAGGGATATGGATTACCCGGACCAATACGCGGATCATTCTTATCATATTGAATAAGGGCTGCCCGTTGCCTCGCGTATTCCTTGCTTAATAAACCTTTAATAGGTTCACTGGGTTTGGCATTAGGATCACCGTAATAAAAATCACGGTCGGCAAATGAAAGATTCATAGCCTGATAAAGCGTATGGATATATTTTGAACTATTATAACCCATACTTTTAAGGTCAAAGTTTTCCAGAATATTCAACGCCTGCAGCATTACCGGGCCTTGTGTCCACTGTTGTAACTTATATACATCAATACCCTTGTAATTTACCATCAGTGGTTCTTCTTCAACAGGTTTCCATTTTGCCAGATCCTGCATGGTGATCAGACCGCCTTGTTCCCGGCTGCCGCGTACAAACTCTTGTGCAATATCGCCTTTGTAAAAACGATCATAAGCGGCCATCAGGGCTTCTTTACGGCTTTTACCTTTTTTTAGCGCTGCCTTTTCAGCAGCTACCATTTTGGTAAGTGTTGCCAGTAGATCTTTTTGTACAAAAATTTCGCCGGCCTCAGGAGCCTCACGCTGTTCGCCCGGATGGGTAAGGAATACTTTTTTGCTGTAAGGCCATTGTTTCAGCATGGTTTTATCTTTTTCAATGGTGTTAGCAGCCTGTGCTTCTATGGCATAACCGGCCGCCATATGCATTGCAGGCGCCAGCACTTGCCCAAGGCTCATAGTACCGTAATGAATAAGCATATAAATGAGCCCGCCTGGTGTGCCGGGAGTGGTTGCTGCCAATGGCCCATATTCAGGAGGAAAATTATATCCTTTACTTTTAAAAAACGCGACTGTTGCACCGGTAGGGGCAACCCCCATTGCATTAATGGCAATTACTTTGCGGGTTTTAGGATCATAGATCAGCGCCTGGGTTTCGCCTCCCCAGCTTAATGTATCCCACATGGTGCAGGTAGCGGCAAGCATGGCACAGGCGGCGTCAACAGCATTGCCGCCCTGCTGAAAAATCATAGCGCCCGCGGTTGCTGCCATAGGTTTGCCGGTAACGGCCATCCAGCTGCTTCCATATAACATGGGTTTTTGCGTTTGTTGTGCCGATAAGGGTAGTGTGAAAATTGCAAGGATAAGTAATGCTGACAGATGTTTCATAAAAACTAATACAATTTGAAATATTATTTTACCATTCGCACTAAGCAAATTGCTTAGCATGAAGATGCTTCGTATTTTTTACCTTTTCCGGTAGCAGGGGCTTTCATACCGGTTGTTTACCCGGGCCTGTCATAACTGAAGAAACAGTTTGGGGCACGGATGGCGCTTTTGACAGATTAGCCAGAGCACATTACTGGTGTAATTTATACAATAATTAGATTAACTACAACCTACTGGATGAAACCTTGTGTTTATGGCTCTGATGATCTTTATTCCTTTTATTGAAAATGTGTTTGAATATTCATAATAATAGTTTGTAATTTTTTGATTATTAGCTATTTAAGTTATATATTTAATGTAACAAACCAGTTACAAGCAATTAAACTCTCCAAACCATGAAAAAGCTTTTTGTTTTCGTTTTACTGGCCATGCCATTTGCGGCAATGAGCCAGGCACACAGTGGTTATACTGCCAGCTATTCATCAAGTTTCACCATTGCCGATCCAAGTTATTCGGACAAAATCCTGATGCTTTGGAAAGATTTTGAAAATAACACCCTGGATAAGAATCTGGATATGTTTGCGGATACGGTAAGCATAATGTTTGCAACCGGACCTATGATAAAAGGAAAGGCACAAAATTTAGCCAGCGTAAAGGAATTCAGAAATTCAATAAAAAACTATAAGGTTACTTTAGATGCCTGGATGAGTGTAAGAAGCACAGACAAGAATGAAAATGTGGTTTGCGTTTGGGGCACCGAAGAATTTACTGATAAAAATGGGAAGCAAGTTAAACAGCGCACACACGAGGTATGGAAATTTAATAAGGATGGAAAAATTGACCTGATGCTGCAATACTCCGGCGCCAATAGCATGTAATATCTTATTAATATTTAAGGAGCTACTTTAGGGCAGCTTGTAAAAAAAAGAGGCCGATCATGATTTATGATACGGCCTCTTTGCAGTATAAGTTTTAGGTGTTAATTCAGAGTACGGCGCAGGTATCCATGACCTTGCACAATCTGGATGTCCGTAAAATCCTTATTTTATCAAGTGCTATGGTTTGTTCTCCCACAAAACGTGCCCTTGCCCGGTTAAGATTAGCAAAATCGGGGTGGTCGTTTGGCGGCAACAGCTCAAGGGTTAAAATGCTTAAAGGAGCATTCTGGTCAATCCCGATATGCCTTAACTTATTTCTTATCCGGTTCATTCTCCAGAAGGAGAAACCCATAGGCGGGTCTTCGGGTGCTAATACGTAAGGTAAGGGAGGTGCATTTATAGTGCGATAGGCCTGTTGCTGAAGCCGGATCAATTCTTCCCGCCTTTGCGGATCTGCTTCATATTGTGGTTTCAGCAAATGCAGTTCATCAATTAATACGTTGCGATATTGTACGCCATCGGCCTGGATAACCTGCGCGTAAAGCAATGCATAAATATCGGTACGCGGTGGTTTGGGGGTACAGTCTTTTCCATCTGCATATGATTGCGCATGAACAGAAGTGACCAATATAGCGTCATTTTCCCGCCGTATACTGACCGCCATAGAAGGTGCTGGATGTTGCATCCCCGTAACAGGAATAGACCGGCCGTACCTATCCTGGGCTTTTGACCATTTCAGCAAATGGCCTACTCTGAATTCATAGGTATAAAACCCAAACAGTTCTTTTGATTCAGGATTTAGGCCCTTGGGCAGCGGCAATATAAAGTGCCTTGATTTTTGTATACCATCAACAGTGGGTATCATTTGTTGCATAGCTTCAAGGCCCGAAAAATCGATAGGCTGCAGGTTTCTGATCACCCGTATAAACTCAGGTTCCAGGTTAATATCGGGTTCCGGTTTTCCAATTTCGGGGTTAGGGTTTAAGGGCATCACGGCCAGCATAGGATCAGCCGAGTATGCCAGTTCACGTACAAAATAAGTGTCCTTATAATCTTCAACAGGGCTTGCAAATTCAACCCAAAGATAGCTGCGCCTGTAGGATGTTTCGGAATACTGGTTATCAAACAGGTTAGCTTCTTCGTCTTCGGGTGTGAGGGCAATACCTACCGAAACAATTTCAGGTACCTGAGTAGGAGCGGTAGCAATAGGGAGATAATTATCTGCAATGATCTCTGTATCCTCTTCGTTCCACTCAAAATCGGGCATCCCATTTGCCCCCGGTATATTTTTAAATTGGGGAATGAGCTGGTAATGTACCTCTATGGGCTCTGGTAATTGCCCCATAGCAGGTTTGGGATCAAGCGCGTCAATAAACACCAACCGGGTTTTTGACCTGTCGGGTTCATCCATCTGCTGCCAGTTGAGCCCTCTGGATATGTCAATTTCGCCAACTTCCAATTCGTGCAGGTCGGGCTCTGTTTCAAAACGCCAGGTACGTTTAACTTTAAACGCAACGGGCAGCAGCATATCCCATGTCCAGTCGCGGTTAAGGTCAAGCTGCAATACATTTATCCATTTATAGGCCAAATCGTCCCGACTGGCAAAAGTTATGGAGGAGTAATCGGGCGACAGGGAATGCCCAATAACCCGGCTACATCCAAACAAAGTTCTTATGTTATCAACCCCGCTTAAGGAAAGGCTTTTTGATACCAGTTTGGTTTCGTTAGCAAGGCGCTCTATAATATCCGTATCGGTTTGGTTTTCTTTACCTGCGGCGCTGCTTGCTTTTCGTACCATAGGAGTTGCAATTTGCTGAGGCCTGAAATAGATGCTGACCAAATCGTCACGGCCATCTGCAGGTGCCGACAAAAGCGGAAGCTCTTCGAGTGCTGCCGGATCTTTCCTGAGATTTATAGTAACGGGGAGGCTGTAACGGAAATCGCCGGCTGCAAAATAGTTTTCGTCGGCTCCCTTACAAAAAGTGCGCAGCGTAAGCCTGATGTCTCTTGCTGTAGGTAATATCAGCGTACCTTCTTCCAGGGTAAGGTCACCTGCAAAACCCAATTCATTCAAATCCGCGCCAAAATTAATCACGGGAATGTCCTGAAAATCAAATTGAAGGTCGATCTGGTCGGCTACGGGATTATGATTCAACTGGTAAGCCGGGAATAGCCGGGTGGTTTCATATAAAAAGATATAAGGCTCCTTGCTGTCAATGCCATGTATGGCATGATAGGAGTCTTCGCGGTCCATATCCAGCGTTTTTATTTCAACAATAATTGAAACCATATCCGCATCAGGATCGGGCAGGCTTACTTCTCTTGATGCTTCTTTTAAAGCTGCCGGATCTGTCACCGTAACCGGATCACCCGGGTTAGCCTGTGATGTTGCATTGGTATACAGGTCAGTAAGGCGCAGGCGGTCGGCCTTAAGCTCTGCAATAACCGTATCCTGATCTAACGCGGTATACAATATAGCCGGATAATTTAAACGCGGACGGGTTATGGTAAGTTGCGTTACATCAATTTGTTTGGTTTGCGGTACTTGTGGCGCAACATGCCTTTTAAAAGGGCACAAGGCAATTTTATGTTCGCCGGGATGAATGGAGAGGGTATCAGAAGCAGGGCCGCCGCCGCTCAGATCAGTAAGCCTCACCCTAAAGGCGTAGGTATTGCCGTAGTGCAGTTCAATGGTATAATCTGTTTCTTTTTGGCGATAAACACCTGCAAGGTCTGCCTTAGGTGGCGCCTGACCGGTAATGGCTTCCCAGCGGGCGGCTTCCTTATCACCCTGGGCTTTCAGTAAAAAGATCTCTTCCTTAACCGGGTCGGGCAGGCATAGTGAATTACCGGCCCAGTTAATGAAAAACACCGGCAGCCAAAAATCAGGATGGCCTTTGTGTTTTACGGGCGAAACTTCGATACCCAATTCTTCATGAAATTCACCAAGGGGCATGCCTGCTGTTTGCAGGTCATCGGCAAAAACAATTACCTGCGATTCCCAACTTAGCAGGGCTTCCTGCAGGTCTTTTATATCGCTGTCATTGGGCACAGTTGCTACATCAATACGGTAGCGGCTTACACTTAAAATACTGGCAGGCAGTACAGCCGGATCATTAATGAATTTGATGCTGTTATTAAACCAAACCAATAGCTGTTCATCATCCCAGCCCAACCGGATACCCTGATCCGTAACAGGTGGTCGTCCATCAGGAGTTTCGGCCAGGTGATTGATACTTACTGCCTGACTGGCATGTACTATTTTGGCATACCCATCATCGTAGCGAATAAGATCTGCAAAAACCTCATCAAAGGGTTGTGTAGGCGCTAATTCTTCTACAACGGGGAACAATACCGGTGCAAAAAGATGTGTAGTAACGGGAGAAGGTGGTATCCGGGCGGCATAAAACTGAACCTGATCATTGGGAAGTTTATCATAAGCGCTGGCGCTGTCGGTTGCCGCAAATTCAAGATAGATCCATCCGCCGTCTTTAAAAAAATCTGCTTCAGGCAAATTGATATTGATCTTGCGATGTAGTAACCCCAACTGCTCGGCCAGCAAAGGTTGTTGCAAACAAAAGCCAAAAACCTGGGCCCAGTTAACGGTATGATCTGGTGCAATAGAGGCCGGCGTAAACGTTGTTGATTTTAAGGCGCAGAAATAGCTGTCGTCTGTTTTGGCATTGCCTGTTCTGGGGTTGTTGAAATTAAATGAATCGCGGTAGGCCTGTGGTAAATATTTATTAACCTGGGTAATGGACATCAGCCTATTTTTCGCATCATTAATGGTGAAAAAGCCTCCAACCTGATTGAAAATCGCGGATCGGTCGGTATTTAGGGTTATGATGTTATCGCTCTTGATGAACTCGCCATTAGTCCTGTCCAGGTTGGGCACTTCATCGGTATTTCCTTTTACCAACCAGGCATTCAATTGCAGGCCCGCGGTAGCAAAAGGATCATAGGATACACCAGCCACAACAGCCAATGGGTCAATCGGGTTAAAACCGGGTGTTATGAGGGCATTAATAGTGAGTACGGAATTGGCCCCTACAGTTAAAAACTGAGGGAAGGGCAATACGAATAGTTTTGATTGAGGCATCATAACATCATGGTATTATTTTGTTAAAAGGAATATCATCAGTAAACTTTTCGGTAAAATCATAACTGATAATAAAGGCAAGGCTTACATTTAAAGAGAAGGTTAGTTCAATACGGGCTTTTATTTCATCCCCACCTTCCCTGATAACTCYGGCGGCACCTTCTATCTGTATGGAGGTCATGAGCAAGCCGCCGGCCAATGAAAGTACCCCGCGCAGCATAGTTCCTGCCATTAACAGTAGTTGTTTCTCAGAAATACTGCCGGTAAGGCTTACAGAGCGTGTAACAGATACTACCCCTACAACAGGTAACTGCACCGCTATGGAGGCTCCAAATCCGCAGGTATAATCAAACTCAGGAACCGGGTTTTGGATATCAATAAAGATCCGGACCTTGGCACTGCCTGCCCCATAAACTGTAGCAAATTCAAGGGTGATCAGCATAACCTGCATCATACCCTCAAAGCCAAAAGTTACCCCGGCGCCTGCCTTAACAAGGGCCTTGGGGTCGGGATTGAGTGAGAGGCTAAAAAATACACCAATAGTTAAAGAAGCTTCAATGATCACCGGCGGCGGACCGGAAAGCGTGATCATTTGTGTACTTGGGAACTGAATAACGGGTATGGATTTTTCTATACTGCATTTATAATTCCAGCTGTCGGGTGCATTCGATGGTACAAATTTTAGGCCTTCTTCAAAAGCATCGGGCTTGTCGCCACCTAAGCTGTTCAGTTTAGAGAGTACTTCCAGGATCTCGACCATATTTTGCAAAGTCTCATCGCTGCCCCATAAAATTTTAGCGCCTTCAATCAAGGGTTCCTTACCGTATTCTGCATGGAAATTTCCTTGTACGGTAAGTAACGGGGCCAATGTGCCAATCTCCACCACTATAGAAACTTTGGCATTGATCATTTCCCAATTCTTTCTTCCCGGTGTGTCTGAACTCAGATCAAGTGAAAAGGGGCTTGCTGCCGAACCACCATCATAAACAATATATATCTTAAAAGCTTCCTCATTTACAATGAAAAGCTTTTTCAACGCATCGAAATTTGGCGATGCGAAATTTGTTAACTGACCTACTACATCATCCGGAAAATTATATCCGCCGGTTAGGTTACTAACATCCAATGCTTTTATACCGTTGGGTAACGAAAAAGCATCGCCTATGGCAGGGAAGATGCTATTGGTACTTAATAGCTTAAATGCATCAGCAAGCCGGGGTGTATCGGTAAATAGCTGTGGGATCCCTTCGGTTACACCATTTACTACTGGCCCGGCGCCGGGAGCAAACATAGGGCGGTTGAAAAGTATTTTCTGAGTGGGCGTTGTTTGCAATAAACCGTACTGCAAGTCGAGATTTACAGGTTCGGCCACCGCGTATTTGGCTATCTCATCGGGGTTACCGATAATATAGCGCGATCCCTGGTAATCCACAACCGGCACCATATCTGTACCGGAGTTGTTAAAGGAGAGTTTTCCATGCCTGATCAGCGAAACAGTTTCTCCGGTACCCAATTGTACCACTTTACTATTGGATAAACATTTTACTACCGACCAGGAGCCTTCTTTAGGTAGCTCCAAGGTGCCTTGTGCTGCAACCGGGAACAGCGCGGCGCTATTACTTGCAGATATATCAATACGGGTAACATGCATACGCTGGTCAGAGCCGGCTACATTCATCACACAATCAACCGGGCCACCTATTGAACCTACATCAGGGCGGTTAAGAAATGCCTGGAAATCGGCAGCAGGAAATATATCTTCCAGTTTTGTGGAATCAGTAACTTTGGATGCATCACAAAGCAAAACGTAACCAAACTGACCTTTGGATGCTACATAACTTTCGTTACCGCTTTGTTTACCAGAGATAAAGCCCTTCTCAATGTTTTCCAGCAAAATATCACCATCAAAATATACCCCGGCCAACTGGTTGCTGCCATGCATAAGGGTTATGCTGGTATCACGGATTGACCTTACATTGTCAATTTCCCTGACCACACCCGGGTGAAACTCATACGTGTTATTTTGAGCGCCATTAACCGGGTTAAGTATATAGTTGAATTTACCCGGACCGGTAGCCACCCAGCCGGTATCATAACGTGTAACCAGGCCATGGTTTTGCCGCTGCATAATAATAGACCGTACCACCGGGATACAGAAACCAACGATGAAGCTTTTAATTTGCACCACTTCATGCGCGGTGCGGCCCATCATCACAGTAAATTGTACCTGGCTTACCCGCCCAAAGTTGGCCCGGTTATTAAACCAGTTGCTGAAAATGCTGGCGCCATAACCCGAGAAATCAATACGTTTTAAAGGTACTTTGGCATTAACAGAATACTCTGATATGGTTTTCTCGTTATTTTTATAAGCACCAAAGAATTCGGCATTAAACTGGCGGGTTATAGGAATACCAAGAATGGAGTTTTCAACCTCCATATCATATTCTATATCAAAAAAGAAAACGGGTATTTTTACATGAACTGTTTGCCGGCTGGTAATGGCCACCTGCAATGCCGAGCCGTGAAAATAAGGATCGGGCGAAATATGGACATCCTTGTTTTGATAGTAGGCGGCAGCACTAAGTTGTATGGCACCATTTAGCTTGCCTTGTTTTTTGGTGTTGAAATTGGGTTGGTTGAGGTTTAAAGAGGCAAGCGGCAAATCTGTTTTATTTTCTTTTTCGGGGTTAAAATAAGCCAGGGCGCACATACCAAACGGCAGGCTAAAATGAGCCGCGGCGGCATGTTTTCTATCCTGCGTATAAGAGTCATAAATAAACTGTATTACCTTTTTGGGCGATAATGCAATGTTTTCATTATTGCTGCTGGCAATACGTGTTGGGGCCCCGTTTGAATTGAAATATAAAGGGAAAGGGATCTCGGCTTCTGTAAGATTAGGATTAGGGATATTGGTTACCGGCTCCCACTGAATATGCGGGAGCGTGAATGCGCGAACAAGTCGGCCTGAGCTTACCAGTTCCAGGTTTTGTATTTGATAGGTGAACTGGCTGGTATATCCTGTATTATTAATGAGTATCTGGTTACGCTCATTTACATTAGCAGACCATGCTGATGAGAACGCGACACCCATTCTGGATGCTCTTCCTGATACATCTACAAGGCATAAATTACCGGGGATCCATTGCAAAAAACCAAATGCGCCCACCAAATTTACAGGGTCATAGTCGTGACTTTCCCGGTTGCCTATAAATGCCTGCGTAATAGGGTGATTTTGTAGTGGGGTATCAAGCCTGTTATTATAGGCCATTTGGCAGGGGTGCATGAAATTGTTAAAGAAAAAGTTCTGCAGTTCCTGGTCGGGTACAGTGATTCGCTGTTTGAAGGCGTTTCTTATGGCCTCGGCAAGCTGCATATCGAGCTTAACCTCTGTATTGTCCCAAAGTATGGTAGCGATTAAAAATGCTGATCTGAGCGGAAATGTATTAAACTGGTTAGCCTCATCAAATATATCCTCCTGATCTCTTTGATTGCTGATATAAGGATCGGGCAGGATATGGACGATCCGGAATATTGGCAGGTAATTGAGCACCGTACCCTGGGTAAGTGTACCAATATTTGACCCCTTACCCATTATGGCCAAAAAAATAGGCGCCTGAACCGTTATCAGGGCGTTTTCAAGCGCTATACTGGTTGTTTTGTTTAGTTTATCTTCCAGCGTTTCATCCGGATTATCAGGAGTGTCTTTTGCCGCAATGGCCAGAAACCAGCTAAAACCACCAGCCCTGGTCAATTCCGTAATGCCCGGGAACTCAAAATCAAATCTCCTGCCGTTGCTCGCTATCGGCCTGTCGGTTTTTGTTTTAACTTCGGTATACTGACGATGGTACTGGTACCCTATGGCATCTGCTGCGAAAAAACCTGGTAATAAGGTTAAAGGTTTGCATTGAAGGGTTGAGAAATGGCCCGCATCACTTTTGCCGGGCCACAGGTTAATATGCTGTACTAATAATTTGCTGAGCTGGTGTGTGTAATTAAAGCTTAACCGGCCCTGGGTTCCACTCAGGAAAAAAGTATCTGCTGATAATGTACCATTTTCAAGTCCTTCCCACTTGAACTGTATGCCTTTACCAAGCTCTAAACCCAGCTGGCCTGCTGTATTGCACTTGCCTAATTGGGCCAAACCAATCTCATCGTTTGGTTTGGCAAGAACATGGTACCATCCGGAATTTAGCAGCCCGGCCTTGCCCGATACCACCATCATATCCGACTGGCAATCTGTAACACCCCAGTCTGTTTCATTACATGTTAAGGGGATCCGTACTACATTCAGTTTTGTATTAAATTCCGGCTTAATGTCACTGCCCTCATTAAAAGACGACGTTGTTCCATATAATGATATTTTTGCAGGCCCGGCCTGTACAATCATAGCATTATTGTTGTTTATAGTGATGTTAACCTTATCAGGTAAACTGGCAGTTACATTTTGAGCATCATTTGTTGCCTCATTATTATTTACTGATAAAGCATCCGGTTCAAAATCAAAGGCCAATGCCATTGGTGGCGGAATGTTAATACGCAACTGATCAAGAATTATAACAGGCTGCGAAAAAGTGGCCATACAGTTTTTAGCACGGATGCCGGTAAATGATCTGTCCGGAGCAGTATTGTTACTTAATACCCGGGAATCAATCCAGATTGAACAGTCTCCTAATAATATTTGCACGTCAGCTACCGGAATTTTCACCTCCTGATGGGGGAATACTACCGCGATTGGAGCCTCTCTGCCGGGTGTATAAAACACAATCTGTTTATCGATCAGAAAAAAATCATAGTACAATTCGCTATAAGCGTTAATTGTAAAAGGGCCGAAGGAAAAGGCGGGCTCCATCAAATTACCCAGGTTAGCTTCCGGGCCATTATAAAAAGGGAAATTCCTTTGCCTTATCCAGTATGCTTTTTCGTTTGCCGCCCGGTCTGGTATGTCGGCAAATATTAAAGCGGCAAGGTCACTGATCTCCTGAATAATTTGCTGATCAGGATCTGGCGGATCTGGGAACAGGGAGAACTGCCACTCTACATAGCATTTATCCTGCGTGAGGCATATTTTTAATAATTCTTCCAGTTTATTAAGGTTACCACCCGGCTGTTCCTGTTGCTTTAGTGGGCCTAGCAGTTTTAAAAGAATAGTGTTAATTTCCTGTAGGCTCATAATAAATCTTTAAAATTTAATTATATGCTAAACCCGGTGCGCTCAAACTCCATCCAAATGTTTATGAATGGCTTAAGAAAATATGTAAAATCAAGTAAAAAAGATGTAGAACTGGTGTTAGTAGAAGTGTAATTCGGTAATGAAGGTATTTAACTACAGTGAAAGAAACAATAGCTTGCAATGAAATGTATAACACATAATTATAATTGTACGCAAATGTGTAAACTGTTGTGCAATAACTGTTTAACTTTGATTCAATAATTGCGGAGCTATTGCTGTTTTAAAACAAGATTTTGGCCCCCAGAGGATAATGTTAATACACGGTCTGTTGTTCCGGTCATAGTCCCGGTGTAGGTTTTGGAAGGGCTATTGTCTTTAAATGTTAATACAAAAGTTACTTTTGAATGGTCAAATGTGCCAGCTAAAGTTGCAACCAATATGTCACTGATAACTTCATTGCCTGTGAATGAACCTGTAGGCTGGTCGGCAGGTGCATCCGGAAAGAAAAATTTATCTTCCGCATTAGCATTATTTACCCAGTTCTTAGAAAAATCAGGTAAATAAATATCAGTTAGTGAAGGGTCATCGGAAGTACCACAATTTGTGAAGCTAAGGGCTGTAATTATTAGTAGAATAATACACAGCAGGGGATTTAATTTTTTCATGATCTTTARGGTTAAATATTAATTTTTTAAACGATTCTGAAATTTTTGTATGCATAGTTCCATGTTGTTTAGCTCATCAGTAAGAGGAGGGGCCAGCGCGGCGATTTTGGATTGAATGTCTTTTTGAATAGCTTCTTTGTCCTTTTTCGAAGGTTTTAAAAGAAAATACTGATTGATCCGGGTTTTCAGATCATTCAAAGGCAAAATATCCCTGTTATGGATAATGTTAATTAAGGTATCGGCAATGCCATCAAATTCGGTACGAAGAGATGGGTCGGCCCAATAATCAGCTATTTTTTTGGAGTAGGTTGGGTAATTTGTATTTAATTTTTCAAATGCCAAATTGTAAGCATTGGTGACCTGCGCCAATTGAATAACGGCGTTTGCGTTGCTAAAAGCATAGTCTGAAATATATATAATGGCATTTTTTACATTGTGCGCCTGCAAAATATAGTTTTGTAACGTACTGCTTATCTCGGGGTAAAACAGATCAATCCCATCTTGTTTTTCACGGGCTATTCGCAGATCATCATTGGTATAACCTAATTTTTTGAGATTGGCAGCTATCGAATCTATTTTCACCTGCAAGGCCTTTGTTTCAGATTGCCCCTTTTTTGACGCGTCTTTTAACTGGCTTAATGTTGTGAGGTAACTTTTAATTTTATCGTTTGATTGAAAACCTTCAAATATGATCTGGGTTAATAGCGCCGGATCTTTAGGGACCAGCACCCTGCCAGCTATGGGGTAGGCGATAATGTAGCTTTTATCAGATGGCTGAATAGTAACCTGTGTAATGCTATTGCCTATAGCAGTTGTAAATACCCCGGAGTCGTCTGTAGTAGCGGGTTTGCCGTTAATAATTACCGTGTAGTTTTTAACCACTACATTATTGTTTATAAGCTGACCCTTAAAAGGAACAGTTTGCCCATAGCCACATAGCCAAACCATGCAAAAATGTATGATGCCGATGATTGCTTTCATAACTAATGCAATTGAAAGGTGAGGGGTATTTTTGACGAAAAGACCTGCGTATTATTATAGCGTAGCTTATTTTTGTTATAAATTCTTACCGGTAATTCCGCGCCATCTTTTACGGGCAGGGTAATGCGGAAATTGCCTAACTCGTCGGCTTTGGTTTTATACAAACCATCGGCAATTACAATTTGTACGTTTGAAATAGGCTGCCCATGTATATCTATTACTAAACCGCTGATGGTTAAAGAATCTGCCAGCTTTTTAAGGTGCAGTTCAACAGGCGTACGCCCATCAGCAGGAACAGTTATCTCCTGTGATTGCCTGTAATAACCACTTACCGCCGGGATGACAGAAACTTTTTTGCCCGATAAAGTACTTGATAGGTCGGTAAAGGTAGCCACTCCATTTTCAATCCTCGCGGAGTCGGGTTTGTTGAATAAAACTTTGAGTAATCCGCCGCTTACCAGCTCATTTTTATTTTCATCGCCAAAAACAATGAATTTTAAACTAATGGAATCAGCTGTTGGGGAAAGCTTTAAACCAAAATAGATAATTAAGCAAAAAATTACGGTTGGTCCCCCAAGTTCCAGTGTACCATGGTATAGCTGCCCGCTATATTTTGCATGTGATTTCAACGATCCGAACAAAAAGCCCGCGGCGATCAGGGCTACAAATACCAACAGAAAAAAGTAAACCTGCGGACTTAGATTACTGGACCTGCTGCTGAAGATCATCAGTACCACTGCCGCTATCACAAAAAGCACGAAACTCGCACCGGAAATAATAACCCAGGTTAACGATGTGATGTTTTTTTTAGATTCGGTTGCCATTTGGGGGTAATTGGCTGTGTATAATAAAGTTAGGTTTATTTTTTTAATTTACAATTAATTGAAGTAAATCAATGCTTTAAACTTACTATAGCCTATGCCCCGGAATATATTATAATAAAACTTTTAGGTGCTTATACTTTGTTGGCTGGTTTTGCAGCAGCCTGTAGGTTAGGGTGGCAAATATGGCAAACACCACGTGGGCCGGCACTAATTGTATATAATATTTGGAATACCTGATCCAGGGTGGTGCCGGGTGCATTTTAAAAGTTAGTTTCCAAACCATGACTGCTAATGCACCACTCATTCCGCCCAGTATCAGCGCCTCTTTAAGGCCTGGTTTAACTTTACGCTGTTGCCAAAGTTCTACATATACCGTGGCAAATAATATCCCCACTGCATAATGTGCCATCCAGCCTTGTACCTGGTTCAGTTTTTTTGTGCCCGGCAGCAGCCGGTGAATCAAGGTGCCCAAATGTTCGGGCTCACTAAAATTTTCCTTTTCAGCTAACGATACCAGGTAGCTGAAAAGGGTCATAAAGCTGGTTCCGGTAATGCCCGAAATTGCTATTTTTTCTAATTTATTGGTTGCTTTCATCTATCATCGTTTTTTGTATGATATGTGTGGCAAGGGGCAATCCAGGTTTTTTCGATAGTTTCAGGAGGCTATTTTTTGCTGAACTCTTGTTGTAAAATCGTTAATATCAAATGGCTTGCTGATGAAATCGTCGGCACATGCTTCTATAGCCATCCTGCTGCCATTGACATGAGCCGACATCAGGAATATCGGTATCTTCTGCATATTTTCAATCGATTTAAGTTCTCTGCAAATCTCCACGCCATCGCCATCAGGCAGCATAATGTCAAGGATGATCAGATCAGGAAGGGCTATTTCAAGGGCCTGCTTAAATGCCGTCATTGTAGTACAAGCCAATACCGCATACCCTACGTCAGAAAGCAGGTATTTAATTAAATCATTGATATCGTTATCATCTTCAACCAGGTAAATAATTTTTTTCATAACCCATTCCATTTAAAGTGACAGCAAGAATTATTCATTARCCGGATGATTTAAGTTTAAAGGCAAAGAAAAATAAAACTCTGATCCTTTTTCAGGTACACTGTAAACACCAATTTTGCCGTGATGGCGATCAATGATCTCTTTCGTTAAGTAAAGTCCGAGGCCAAGGCCGGGGATATTGGCATTTCCTTCGGCACGGTAAAAGCGGGTAAAAATTTGTTTTTGCTGATCTGTAGTCAGCCCCATACCCTGATCTTTGATTGTAATGGTTACCTCTCCGGCAGCTTGTTCAAGGCTTATCTGCACCTGGTTAGCATCGGGCGAATATTTAATGGCATTGGTCAGCAAGTTTACCATTACCTGTTCCATTCGCTGTTTATCAGCTTTGATCCACACAGCTTCGCCTTCACCCTGAAAAATGATCTGGTGTGTTTTATTTGTATAATTTAATGTTTCGGTCACTTCCTCTACCAGTGCCCGCAAGTCAAATAGTTCCAAATCCAGTTTTAATTTCCCTGCTTCTACTTTGGATACATCAAGCAGATCTGAAATCAAAGCATTCAGTTTATCTACCTGTTTTAGCATTTTGCTGATAAATGATTTACTCGCCTGATCTTTTTCTGCCCGGTCAAGCACCTGTAAATAACCCTTGATCGTGGTTAACGGCGTTTTGAGTTCATGACTGGCCAGGGCAATAAATTCATCTTTTTTAGCACTCAGGGCCTTAACCTCCTCAAATAGCTTAGAGTTATCTAAAGCAACCGCTGCCTGCGAAGCGATACTGGATACCAGGACTTCATGATCAATAGTAAAAACACCCGGCTCCTGGTGCCCGAAAAATAAACCACCGATGACGGTGCCGGTAGAAGAGATAACCGGAACAGCCAGATAGCTAACCACCGGCAGATACCCTTTGAGCATCCCATAATGAAGTGCATTGTGGCCATAACGCGGATCTTTCCGGATATCGTCAACCCTTACCATCTGGTCACCGCTAAAGGTAGAATCAAAAATGGCGGCATCGCCCGGCATGCCAAATTTTTCAAAGGCTTCGCGCGGAGCGCCAGATAAGGCAAAAAGTCTATGAGCTTCCCCACGCTCATCAATTGTATTGTAAAAGAAAGCGCCAAACTCAGCATCCGTAATTTTGGTAGTAGCATCGGTTACCTGGTCTAAGATAGCCTGCACATCCAGTTTTTCGGAAATCACTTTTCCGATGGTGTTCAATATTCTGAGATTCTGTACGTTTTGCCTGATGGTGTGTTCCGTTTGCAAACGTTCTGAAATATCACGGGCGATCTTAGAAGCGCCTATAATGCGGCCATGACTATCTTTCACCGGAGAAACGGTTAGAGAAATAGGGATCTCCCTGCCTGATTTGTGCAACCTTATAGTTTGGAAATGATCTATCTTATTGCCTGCCCTGATGTTACTGATAATGACATCTTCCTCGGCTTGCAGGAATGACGGTATCAGTATGCTGATATGTTTGCCAATCACTTCCTGTTCGGTATAGCCAAATATCTTTTGCGCTCCTGCATTCCAGCTCTGAATAATGCCATCCAGGTTTTTGCTTATAATGGCATCATCCGAAGATTCTACGATAGCTGATAGGATCGATTGTTTTTCTTCCCCCTGTTTCTGGTCGGTAATATCCACCAGCGTATTATGTGCACCTATAATGATATTAAGTTCATTGAAAATTGGTCGCGGAAACACCAGCAAACTCCGGAAGGTATGATCAGGTCTTTCAATTACGATCTCTGCACCTTCGTATGATTTCCCTTCTTTCAAGGTAAGGGCCATTGGGCAGCCATCCAGCGGCATTGGGCTGCCATCGGGATAATATATCTTCCACGAGCCGCACCACAGGTCTTTTCCAATTTCAGGTTCGCGGCCCCATAAAGCAACGGAGGCAGGATTGAAAAAGGTAATAAAGCCGTCCTGGTCACACGTATAGATAGCGACAGGCAAAGTTCTTACCAATTCTTTAAATTTTTGATCAGCCTCCGGTGGTGGTGATCTGTCTATCCCGTTTTTATCGCCCTGGTTTCCCGGTGGGCGGATGGGTAGGTCTTGCAGCATAATTTTTTTGGTATTGAACTGTAAATCATAGCTTATACTATGTGATATATGGAACATAGCAGCAGTGATTTTGTTTTTTTAACAAATGCGGTATAAACGATTTTATTGGCCTGTTTATGTAAAACAAGAAGGATTTTTTAACAAAACCGATTATACCAAAAACGAACGATTGTTGTCCGTTTTTGATACAGGTTCTAAATAATAATTGTCTATTAATTATTTAATAATCAATTAGTTATAAATAAGGCATGATATTTAAATCTGGCTCCCCGTATTTAATCATTACCCTTATGATCAGGAACTACTTTAAAACCGCCATCCGTACCCTTTTAAAAAACAAAGGGTTTACGGTATTAAATGTTTTGGGCCTTTCTGTTGGCCTGGCCACTTGTTTGCTCATTGTATTTTATGTGGTTGATGAGTTAAGCTATGACCGTTATAATACCAAAGCCGACAGGATATACCGGATAACGGAGGAAGTAAAGTTAAACGGTCATGAAAATTCATACGCCAGTTCAGAGGCCCCCTTGCTTAACGCTTTAAAGGATTTTCCGGGAATTGAAAGATCTGCAAGGTTAATGCCCACATCATCTCTTTTTATTTCGGCCCAGAAGTATCATGTTAAAAAAGGAAACGAAAACATCCAGGAAAAGAAAATCGTTTTTGCTGAATCAGGTCTGTTTGATATTTTCACATTGCCTATGATCGATGGCAACCCATCCACCTCTTTAAATGAACCACATTCCGTAGTAGTTACCGAAAGTGCAGCAAAAAAATATTTTAATAATGTAAATGTAGTAGGGCAAACCTTAACTTTTAATGACACCAGCACCTATAAAATTACGGGGGTAATAAAAGACGTTCCTTCGCAGTCGCATTTTAATTATGATTTCTTTTTATCTTTCTCAACGTTGCCCGAAAGCCATGTTAATAGCTGGGGTTATGGCGGCATGCGTAATTATTTATTGCTTAAACCCGGAGCAAACGTAAAAAACCTGGAAGCCCAGATCCGAAAAGTGGAAATTAAAAATTCCTACTCTCCCGCTGCCTGGAGCTCGGGCGATAATTATTTAAGGATTGTTTTAAAACCGTTGCTCGACATCCATTTACGGTCCAATAGCCAATACGAGTTGAGTAAAAATGGCAGTATCCAGTATGTTTATATATTTTCGGTTATTGCCCTGTTTATATTGCTGATAGCCTGTGTTAATTTCATGAACTTGTCTACCGCCCGCTCATCAAACCGTGCCCGTGAGGTTGGTGTACGTAAAGTATTGGGTTCGGGCCGTAAAGAACTGGTGGCCCAGTTTTTGGTAGAGTCGACACTGGTAACATTGGTTTCAACCATTATAGCTGTGCTGCTGGCCTGGATATTTATGCCTTTGTTTAATCAAATGGCAGGCAAAGAGTTGGTTTTTACATCACAATCCATTACCTGGCTGTTACCTTCATTGTTAGTTATCATTTTGGTAGTTGGTTTCCTTGCAGGATCATACCCGGCGTTTTATTTGTCAGGATTTCAGCCTATTGAGGTGTTAAAGGGGAAATTGTCAACAGGTTTTAAAGGTAGCTTTCTTCGCAGTTTCCTGGTAGTTTTCCAGTTTTCCATATCTATTTTCCTCATCATCGGTACGCTGGTTATTTATAATCAGCTAAATTATATTCAAAATAAAAGCCTGGGGTTTGATCGTAACCAGGTATTGGTTATTAAAAATACCACCTCGTTAGGCAATCAGGCCGAAGTTTTGAAACAGGAGTTGAAGCAATTGCCAGGCGTGGTAAATGCAACCATGACATCATACCTGCCAACCGGCGATGATAGGAATATTACAGGCTTGTTCCCCGACCGCACCATTGATATTAAAAAAGATATGCTGACCGAGTTTTGGCCGGTTGATGAAGATTATATCAGCACCATAGGTATAAAACTGGTGGCCGGCCGCAATTTTTCAAAGGAAATGAAAACTGATACGGCAGCGATAATTGTTAACGAAGCATTTGTTCAAAGGTTAGGGGCGAAGGATCCGCTGAGTAAAACCGTTTATCGCGATAGCTACGGCATACAGCCATTTCGTATTATAGGG
This sequence comes from Mucilaginibacter sp. P4_E8, assembly GCF_056401495.1. Classification (NCBI taxonomy): domain Bacteria; kingdom Pseudomonadati; phylum Bacteroidota; class Sphingobacteriia; order Sphingobacteriales; family Sphingobacteriaceae; genus Mucilaginibacter; species Mucilaginibacter sp. P4_E8. The sequence continues at coordinate 102,812 of NZ_JBFUJG010000006.1, read as the reverse complement.
GTGATGAAGGATTTTAATTTTTCGTCGCTGCGCGATAAGATAGCTCCGGTTGTTTTATCGTATGCGCCCGATAATGGGGCCATTAGTGTACGAGTGCACACAGCCGATATAACAGCCCTAATGTCGCAAATTGAAAATAAATGGAAAAGCTTTTCGCCTAATCAGCACTTTGCCTACTCCTTTATGGATGAGGATTTTGATGCCACCTACCGGGCAGAACAGCGTGTAGGGCAAATATTTATATCATTCAGCACACTGGCCATTGTAATTGCCTGTTTAGGCTTATTTGGTCTGGCTGCTTATGCTGCCGAACAGCGTAATAAAGAAATAGGCATACGCAAAGTATTGGGGGCCAGTGTTACCGCGATAGTAAGTATGCTTTCTATGGATTTTATCAAACTGGTACTGATCTCTATTTTGATCGCATCGCCACTGGCCTGGCTGGTTATGAATAAGTGGCTGCAGGATTTTGCCTACCGTACAAATATACAATGGTGGATATTGGGAGGTGCCGGTTGCGTTGCCATTTTGATCGCATTTATAACCATCAGCTTTCAATCCATCAGAGCGGCTTTGTCAAACCCGGTAAAAAGTTTGAGGAGTGAGTAAAATCACCAGAGTAGAGAAACTTCGTCATCTTTAATGGGACAAGCGCTTTATAAAAGCGCTTGTCCCATTAAAGATTAATGCTGTCGGTTTTGTTCTATCTTCATATCTACAGATCACTGATTTTTGTTATAACAAAATAAAAAAGTCATGACAAACAAAACCATTGTATTACTCATTACCGCGGTATCAACCTCTTTAATCGGCGGGCTGTTTTACGCTTACGCCTGTTCCGTTACACTTGGCTTGGGCCGTTTAGCCGATGCCGCCTATCTCTCGGCTATGCAATCAATTAACCGGGCTATTTTAAACCCGGTATTTTTTGCCAGTTTTTTAGGGACGATGTTATGGTTACCTGTATGCACCTATATAAATTTTGATAGCTCATTGTCCCTGCGTTTTTACTTACTGCTGGCCGCTACCTTAATGTATGCCATCGGGGTTTTTGGTGTAACCATGTTTGGCAATGTACCTATGAATAATTTGCTTGATAAGGTTGATCTCAAATCTTTAACCCTTCAGCAACTTGCCGAACAAAGGCAAAAGTTTGAAGGCCCCTGGAACAGCCTTAACAATATCCGTACGGTAGCTTCATTTTTAACCATAGTTTTGGTTATATGGGCATGCCTGGCTCCAAACAAACAGTAATTACCTATTTTAAAGTTTGGATTAATGGTGATCTTAATTGCTTAAAAATGAATGATCTGTATGGTTGTTAAGAGATATATTTATTAGATTTAATTTTAATTTCAGGCTAAGCGATGAGAATATATAAAACAGTTTGCAACTATTTACCCGTACAAAGCGTCTTTTAAAAAACAACCATATTATGAAAAGAAAAGTCTTTTTTTTACTGGCATCAGCTATAGTGATGATGACCTTAAATACCTTTGCCCAGAGTGGACAAAGCAGGTCGGTTTCGGGCTTTAACAGTATTGAATCAGGCGGGCCATTTAATGTTCATATTAAAATTAGCGGAACAGAAAGCATAAGGCTTGATATTGATGACGATGTTGTTAACGACGTTAAAACCGAGGTAGTGAACGGTTCCTTGCGGGTAGGGTTTAAAAACCATTTTTCGTTTCACCGCAATATTAAAAGGGCCGATATTTATATCACCGCGAAATCGCTTAACGCCCTTGCAAACAGCGGATCAGGTAATATGGACCTGGATGGGGTTTTAACCGGCGATAATGTTAAGGTAATACTAAGCGGATCAGGCAATGTGCGGGCCGCTCTTAAATCAAGCTCACTGGAAACAAGGATCAGCGGATCGGGCGGTATAAACCTGAAAGGAAGTACGGGTGATGCTGAAGTCAGGATCTCCGGTTCTGGAGAGATTGATGGAAAAGGGCTGACCGCCGAAACAGTAATAGCATCCATAAGCGGATCGGGCGGTGTTAATATCAGGGCAAATAAAACAGTATCTGCACGTATAACAGGTTCGGGAAGCGTGTCATACGCAGGCAATGCCACCATTGGCGAAACAAGATATACCGGCTCAGGCCGGGTTAATAAGGTCGACTAAAACCATATTTTCCTATAAAAAAAGCCTTCAAACTTTGAAGGCTTTTTTTGTTTGTAAGAATTTTAATTGGGGTAAATGATTTTGATACCCCACTGTCGTAAGCACCCCTCAAATTTCAGGATTGAAATGTATGTCGGGGATTATAAATAGGCAGTATAAGTGTTTACTGGTGGTGTAATCAAATGTTACTCTACAGTAAGGTTTTTTGATTGTGAAACTATTTTTTTAAACGGGTTATTTAAAAACATATCTACATAATCAATGCCATCTACTGAAAACCCAGGCGCGTGCCCCCGGTTATGAATAATTAACAATTGGCTGTTGGGCATATAACGCTTAATGACTCTATTATAAAATGGTCTGCACCAGGGGTCAATATCACCCGAGGTAATTATCGCCGGAACGGTTGAATACACCGGGTTCTTGGCTATTTTGGGTTCCGGATTTACTTGCCAGCAAGCGCATATGGGATGGTTTACATTATTAAATGGGTATGCTGATAGCCAGGGTAACACAATATCCTGCTGCTTTTCCAGCTTAGGGTCTGAATATTGTATTTGTTCGGTGCAATAAACGGAGTATCTCATGCCGAGAGAAATATTATTGTCTCCAGAAAAATACCCATCAAACACCTCAGTTACATATTTACGGTGATTGCCTTTTATTATGTCGCTTATCACCAAAGGGACTGTGCTTACCTGGCTGGTATTTAATCGGTTAATAATCGCATCAAGTAGTTCGTTTTTAGTATAAACGATATTAAGGCTGTCCTTGCTGCCTTTTTCAAGATATCTTATGGAAAACTTTTTTCCAGTAATTTCTGTAAAGTATTTATGAAAACCTGATCTTAAATTTCCGTAAACAATCTTGTTTACGGAGTCTGCATTACAATTATCAAATACTTGCTCCAGGGCTTCATTGATATTTAACAAACCATGTTCTTCATAATTTACATAGCTGGGAAGAGGCGAATTCAAAATCAACCTGCGAACACCCTCCGGATGGTTTCGCGCCATAGTCAGCATAAGCCCGCCACTATATGATATTCCAACCAGGTTAAGTGAATCAACGTGCAGAGCCAGCCTCAAATCATTAATATCCTCGGTACTTTCTATTGTATTATAAGCCGATAGATCAATTCCCTGTTTGGTGAATTTATCGTGGCATTGCCTTACGGCTGCAAGTACCAGGCTGTCTTTATTTTTTCTATCCTTATAGCTTTTTCTGATAGCTGCATTTACTTCCATACAATCCAGGCAGGGCTGCGCCCTTTTGGTTCCCCGTTGGTCAAAAGCAATAAAACCGCCGTATCTTAAAAAGCCGGAGTTATAACTGATGCTATCAATATTGGCAGTAGTGCTGTAACCAGGCCCACCTGTAGTGTACAGCGAAATGTTTTTTTTAGGGTCCTGATCTGGTCTGCGCACAAAGAAAAAAGGGATTTTTATTTTACGCCCGTTAGGTTGCGCGCGATTCTCAGGTACAACCAGAAAACCCGTTTTAAGGATCAGCCGTGAATCAGCTTTAACCATATTCGGATAAGGTTCTATTAATGGCTTATATGTTTGACAATAAGCGTCGTTATTAACGATGAGAAGCAAAAACAGGATAATAAAAGATAGTTTCATTGGCATTGAGCGGTTTAAAATAACGATTAATTGATCTGTGATTTAAGAGTTAATTATCTGGCTTTTATATGTTATTGGATCAATGATCATAACTAATCACCCTCGTAATTTTCCACTCGTTATTCTTGTATTGCCATACGTGCAAAAATTTTAAAAGACCAACTACTTCCTTGCCATTTTCAACATGTGTAAATTTATGTAAGCCTACTTCAATAGCCCCAAAATCTTTGATCTGGTAAACTTCAAGGCTGCCCTTTACAAGCTCTCTTTTTAAGCCGGTAGCCTTATTTTGCACAAACATTTTTTCAAAGTTTTTCATGGTTTCATCATAGTAGGTAAGGCCCCCAAGGTCATGGTAAAACTCTACATTATCGGCAAAAACGGTTTTTAGCTTTTGCATATCGCGGGCGTTAAAGGCGTCAAAACAAACACTGTCCATGTGTAAAATGGTGTTGTACAGTTGCTGGTCAAAATGTTTTTGGGTTGTTTGTGCCTGAGCATGCTGAGGTAAAACCCCGGTAATAAACAAAACAACAGGTACTATCAGGAAATTCAATATAGAGGTTCTCATTTTTTTATCTTAAAGACGTTTGGCTGGTGCTAACCGTTACAGCAAATTAACTTATTGCCAATACAATAAGTTATAGCTTCCTATTCAATACAAAAAATCAACACTGGTTTAATGAACTCTGTAAAATGCGTAAAACTACGTATAAAAATAAAGTGATTTTACTAAACTGAAAATCAGTTATTTATGTATCTTTATTTACATAGCACAGGTTAATAACTCTATTAATTATAAGCCCTATGATATCACCACAACTAACCCTTAAAGGCCATTGCCGTAAATTTCTGCTGGCGCTGACCATCACACTTACTTTAAACAGCTGCTACACCACCCGCGTGGCCACGCAGGCGCAAGCCGGTACTGAGGTTTCTGGCAGAACCGTTAATTCCTTTTTTTGGGGACTAATTCAAAATCCTAAAAGGGTAAATACCCCAATTTGCGACTCGTTGGGTGTTAATGGTTTGGCCGAGGTAACCGTGAAAAATAATTTTGGTTATTCGCTTATTACAGTTGTTACCCTGGGCATCTGGAGCCCAACCCGGGTAGAGTGGAAATGTGGTAAACCATGTCAAAAAGTAGGAAAACTATAAAATCAGCAGCAGATGAAAGTTATTAAAACGGGAGATAAAACCTGGGAAAACCGGCATGAAGTATTTGTTGAAGATATTAATGACCTGTATGAATTAGCTAATGAGGATAATCTGGATGCCCTGGATGGATATAATGATAGTACAAAAGGTATTCAGGTACTTATAGCTAATGCAATAGCTACCAATACCCCATTGCGCGCATTGGGTGCGGGGTGGTCATGGATGAAAATAGCGACCGTAAATAAGGGTATAATGCTGGATACCAAACCGCTAAATACCATATTTGATATTACGGCTAACAGTGTTTCGCCCGATTATGCAGGGAACCCGGCTCACCTGGTTTTTGCGCAGAGCGGCAACGGTGTATGGGAGCTCAACAAACATTTAAGGCAAAAGGGGCTTTCACTAAAAACTTCGGGTGCCAGCAACGGGCAAACTATAGCCGGGGCCTTTAGTACGGGAACCCATGGCGCCGCTTTTGATTTTGGGGCCACTCAGGATTTTATTGTGGGTATACATCTTATAGTAGGGGCCAACAGGCACGTATGGCTCGAAAGAAAATCCGCACCGGTAGTATCCCAGGCTTTTATTGATCGTTTACAAACAGAACTTATTCAGGATGATGATCTTTTTAACGCTGCGCTGATTGGTTTTGGGAGCTTTGGTATTATTCACGGGGTAATGATTGAGGCAGAAGATCTGTTTTTGCTGGAAACCTATATGCAGCGATTGCCTTATGATGATTCGCTAAAGGCCATCATGAACACACTTGATTTTAGCAACGCCAACTTACCTTGCGGTAACGAACGCCCGTTCCATCTTTCGGTATATCTTAATCCTTATGATATGGATGGTGGCGCTTATGTTACTACGATGTATAAACGCCCTTATGTTGATGGATACCAGCCTCCTGTCGAAAACGTAAACGGGATTGGTCCCGGTGATGACGCCCCCACCTTTATTGGAGCGGTAACCGAGGCCATACCCGCATTGGTGCCGCTGATGGTTAATAAAGTACTCGGCGCAAGTATTACACCCTATGATAAACAGTTTGGCACTTTAGGCGAAATTTTCAGCAATACCACCCTACACGGCAAGCTGTTAAGCGCGGCAATAGGCATTCCGCTTGCTGAGGTTACCCGGGTGGCCGACCTGATGCTGGAAATTAATGAAACCATAGGGCCTTTTACCGGTCTGTTTTCTTTCAGGTTTGTGAAGCAAACCAAGGCCACGCTGGGCTTTACCCGTTTTGAACATACCTGTGTAATGGAGCTCGACGGCGCTTTCTCTGACCGTACCTATAGTTATTATACCAAGGTTTGGGAAAAACTGGAGGATGAACAAATTCCGTTTACTTTTCATTGGGGAAAGGTGAATGAACTATCGCCAGAAAGATTATCAAATATGTATGGTCCCGCTGTTGACTCATGGATAGCGGCCCGTAACAAACTGCTCGACGCGGATAGCATGAGGATTTTTACCAATCCAATTATACAACAATGGGGGTTAGACAAAGTGATTGTTTAAAAACTAAGCCGGCTGATAAGGCGGCAAAATTATTCATCATCGTGGTGTTTAATTTTATTGCCTTATTAACGCAAGCGCAAACTCCCGCGCAAATCATCACCCAATTAAAGGAGGTGAATAATAAAGTTGCCGCTACGCCCTGCAACACCGGGCAGGGTATGCTCATATCCAATAAGGCGATGAACATTTTCCTATCCAACAAGGTGAGCTCTTATCTTTCTGATGGTACCGATCTTTCGCCGTACAAAAATTACGTGAACCTGAATACGGCCGAAGGCAGGCTTTCTATCAGTCATAATTTTCACCAACCGGTTGATTCTGACGACTACGTACGAGGGTTTATAGTTATAGGTGCAAGGGTTAATGTAGCCAATACCTACGCCGCCCGGTTTTCAAACAAATACTTTGATAACCAGTTAGGGTTTACGCTTCAAAAAACCTGGATGGGAAAGCCAGTAACCAGGTTTGATGGATGCGGCAGCCAAAAATTATCAATGGATGCACAAAGGGCCGTGCTTTTACATAGCCTTCAAACAGAGGTAGAAAAAAAGGCTGCCGATTATGAGCGGGCATTAGATTCCATTAAACAAACAGAGATCCCTGGTCAGGATATGGCTACGGCAAAGAATAATTTAAGGCGTGATTTTTATGCCGCCCTAAGACTTGACTATCTGCAAAAGTTTTCGGAGGCACAATCAGACCTGCTGGTACAAAGCAATGGTTTTAAACTAATAACCGACGACTGGACTACGTTTGGCGTTTATGTACCGGTAATACCTCAAAAGTTTCAAATAAGTACCGATCTTACTGCTGATGTTACTAAACGGCATAATTATCCGTTCGAGGTTTTTTTAACCCACACCCGGTTTTATGAAAGGCCTAAGTTTGGAAGAGTTTTTCTCACTTTAAACGCCAAAGGGTTTATTAATAATTCGGTACAAAGCGGAGCCCTTTATTATGCCGATGTAAACGGACAGGCAGTTGACAACGGAACCAGCACAATTGTTTTGAATCAGGGCAATCGTTTTATAGGGAATTACAAGAACTTTTTTACCCCGGTAGTGTCGGGCAAATTAGTATACATCCCCGGTAATTCGCATGTAGGTGTAAGCTTTCGGATCGAGAAAAACTTTGGCAGCTATCACGCGCTTAATTCCATATTGGGGGTACCCATTGTTTTGATAGATAAAAAAGGGGTTCCGGTTATAAATTTTGAATGCCAGCTATTGTTTTCAGACATGAGTAATTCTATCAATAAAACGCAGCTTCCGGGTAATAAAACCGCTATAGGTTTAACCGTAGGGATCCCGTTCAGTAAAATTGTTTATTGAAAATTACGGTATCAGCAATTTCCGAAAAGCAGTGCTATCACCCTTGAAAATATTAAAATCAACCTTTTGGTTAATGCCATTTATACGGGCCTTATCTGAGTGTTGCCAAAACTGCCAGTTGGTTTTACTGCTTACGTTTAATACGGGTTGATAATAGTGCGCTATCCATAAGGTATAATCGTCAAAATAACCACTCAGGTAGTCCTGGTAAAAGCTGATGTTGGTATAAATAATAGGTTTTACACCCGTCTTGTTTTCTATATGATTAACAAAAGACAGTAGCTGCTCGCGCATTTTTGCAGGCGATGTTTTATATAGCTGTTCCACATCCACCACCATGGGCAGGTCGCCTTTTTCAACTTTTACGGTTTGCAAAAAGAACCGGGCTTGCCATAAACCACTTTTTTGAGGCAGAAAAAAATGATATGCCCCGCAAATAATGCCGGCCTTGGGAGCCTCGCGCCAGTTACGCTGAAAATAGGGATCCATACTTAAAACCCCCTCAGTTGCTTTTATAAAAGCGAAGGAGATATGCACGCCATCATCGTTCATGGCTTTAACCTTTTGCCAGTTTATTTTGCCCTGGTACGATGATACATCAATGCCATGAACGGTATAACCTGAGGGGATGCGCACGTTAAAGCTTTTATAGGTACGGTAGTTTTGATCCTGGCCAATATCCATTATCCAGCGCCAGGTAGCGCTAAAGCTCCGTAAAACGTAACCATAGTAAAAAGGTGAAAGTAATATGAGGAGCAGGCCCGCAATGGCTATTTTCCAATAAACGGATGCAGCCTGGTCTTTTTTCTTTTTAGGAGTAGGTTTTCTTTTCACGGGCGCTTTTGTTTTTGCGGGCGCTTGGGCTTTAACAGGAGTTTTTTTAACTGGGGGTGGCACAGTGCAAACTTACAAATTTGCCTTTATGCCCCGGCATGAGCTTACAATATATTGTGCGGATTATTTTTAAAGTGCGCTATCTTCAGTTGAAATAGCTGAGCCATTTTACCTGCGCGCCATTTGGCTTCATCAGCTTTTTCACCGGTAAACAGGCTGTCAATGGTGGCATTGAACAGGCTGAGCCAGGTGTCAAAGTGCGCGGCATCAACCGGGAGTTTGGCATGGGGTGGAAAAGGAGCGCCGTTATAAGTATACTCTTCCAGTAAAACGGTTTGCCAAAAGGTATACATTTTTTCAAGGTGGGTTGTCCAGCGCCCGCCCAGGCGTTCCATAAAAACAGGAGCCAGCAGGGCATCGTCAGCTACCCGGGTATAAAAAGTATCTACCAGCAGTTTGATATCATCAAGCGTTGCTATGTCGTGTTTGGGTTCCATGTTCACTTATCACAAAGGTGAGGTTTTGGGTTGATAGTTATTTAATGTCGGAGTAATTTTTGATGGCCAAGGTAATCCCGGCATATATTCCCTCCCTTGGGAGGGGTGAGGTGGATAGTGCGGTGGTAGGGAGGGGTTTCTACAGGCGATACAAACTTGCATGGACACCAAACCCCTTCCTCCCCCTTCCCAAGGGAAGGAATCGCACTGGCCCTAAGCTTTCTTTTGATTCTTTAGAACTGGTGGCGGCAGAGACTGTGTCAATCGCTTTTAAAGTTTATTGGGCTAAAGCCACTTTTCAATTTTGTAATTACCGCCCCATAAATGGGACGGCAATGAATTTTGATACTATTTCGGGATGTGTTTTTATTCATTGCCGTTTGGCTTTAGCCAACGGTTAAATTCAAGTGCCTAAAAAGGCTTTAGCCAAAAACTTTTCTGTGGTTGGCCTTTTAAAAGTGATTTCCGTGCGAACCGGCTATTTCAGATATTTATCCAGGTAGCCACTTTTTTTCAAAAAATCCGTATAATCCTTAATGTTCAGGATATCATGTATAGCCTGTTTTTTATCAGTCGCTTTGGCGTAATAGTGAGCGATGATCTGATAACCTATCCAATAACCCAGGTCATTGGGGCGGTCGTCTTTTTTAGAGGTCCCGTAAAGCCAGTCGTTATAATCGGTGCCGTTCATTTTTGAAACAAACTCCTGGCAAAGCTTGTCAGCGTGCATGTTGCCATAGTTGTTGGGGGCCTCGTTACCGTGAGCTCCGGATATCATTTCGCCTATAAAATCGGCGCTGCCCTCCAGTATGCTTTGTTGCAGCAGGGTTGGGTCGTCGCTGGGCCAGGTTTGCTGAAAATGTATCAGCTCATGGGCTACAATACCCGGTATGCCATCAATGTTGGTTTGCATTTCGGCGCCAATAAATAGGCCTTGTTTACCAGATGTTCCGCCGGAGTTATAGGCGCCAATAACAAAATAAACAGGCGGAAACTTAGCTGCCGGGTACAGATATTTTAAGGCGTAAAACGTGCTCCGGGATTGCTTTTCCTTTTCTTTTATCCGCAGGGTGCTGGCCCGTACTTTCGCGTAATCACCTTGTCGCTTTTTTACCACCTGGTACAGGTGCTCTGCGCTTTGTATGCGGTTGGGCGTAAAACCGGCCACTCCCTCGCTTCCAACAGCAATATACTCCGGGCCAAAGGTGTTTACGGTGGTATCTTTTTTAAAATCATCGTAAGCTTTCCAAAATTTATCGATGTCGCTGGTTACAAACCGGGCGCTGTCTGGCGAATTAGAAAAACCGCTTTGTGCAAAACCATGTACATAAAAAGCAAGCAGTAAGGTAATCAGGATGAGGGTTTTGTGGCGTTGATGCATGTTAAAAAAGTTAGCTGTGAGGAAGACGCACTGAAAATAAAAAAGGTTGCATTTCCCCGGTCAAATTATTTGTTTAACCTAAAGATATATAGGGGCGCACCATATAATCCATATCCCCGCATCTTTTTCTTTATGACTTTCAACGGATAATACTATGCCTATATTTGTAAGGTAAACTTACAAGTTTGCTTAATTAATTATGACAGAGCAAAAAGATACCCTGCTGGCATCTGAACTACGTACCGTAGTAACGCGCCTAATTAAAAAACTACGCAAGCAGTCGTCTACGGCCGCGCAATTGTCGCTTACCGAGCGGTCAACCATTGCCCTTTTAGATCAGCATGGCGAATTGTTGCCTAATGAACTGGCTGCTATGGAAAAGATCACTACGCAGAGCATGTCGCAGATACTGAGTAAGCTACAGGAGATGGGGCTTATTAAAAGGCGCATATCTGAAACCGATAAGCGTAAGGCCATCATCACCCTGTCTGATCTGGGGCGCACCATGTTGTACCAGGTACGTAATGAGCGCGATGAATGGCTTAACAAGGCACTGGAAGCCACCTGCACAGCAGAGGAAAAGGCACTGCTTAAAAAGGTCATAGGGCCTTTAACCAAATTAGTTGATTTTGATTGATCCCCAAAAAAGGAGGGGAAGATGAGTAATGAATATAAATACATTTAATGCTTTTAAAAGCCGCAATTACCGGCTTTATTTTACCGGGCAATCCATATCATTAGTGGGTACCTGGATGCAGAAAACCGCTGTAAGCTGGGTGGTTTACTCGCTAACACACTCGCAGTTTATGCTTGGGGTTACACTTTTTGCCAGCTTGTTCCCATCGTTCTTATTGTCATTTTTGGGCGGGGTAGTATCTGACAGGTATAACCGCTTCCGTTTGCTGCTGGCCACACAGGCCGCCTCTATGATACAGGCCTTATTGCTTACCGCGCTGGTGTTCTGGGGGCATTATGTGGTTTGGGAAATTATAGCGCTTAGTGTGGTTCTGGGTGTCATCAACGCGTTTGATGTGCCTGCCCGGCAATCACTGGTGTACGAAATGGTGAACAAAGCCGATCTGCCTAATGCCCTCGCGCTTAATTCATCCATGGTAAACTTATCGCGATTGATAGGTCCGGGTATAGCAGGGTTGATACTGGAAAAATTTGGCGATACGGTATGTTTTGGCATGAATGCCCTAAGTTTTATAGCGGTAATAGGTTCGTTACTGATGATGAGGCTGCCAAAATTAGCATCTGCAAAACATGATAAAAATATCTTCTTTGAACTAAAGGAAGGGTTCGACTATATCAAAAATACCCCATCTATCAAATTTGTACTGGCTATGCTGGCTATGATCAGTCTCATGGTTTTACCCTTCAGTACGCTGATACCCGTGTATGCCAAGGATATTTTTAAAGGCACGGCATCAACCTTTGGGGTTATTGATAGTGTGATAGGATTGGGCGCGTTTTCGGGTGCCATTTTCCTGGCCTCATTAAAGCCTGGCCACAACCTGAAAAAGATCCTGGCCATCAGTACCCTGATATTCGGGGGCGGGCTGGTCATTTTTTCGCACATGCATAACTATCCTTTGGCCCTGTTATTTGCAGCTATAACCGGCTTCGGGATGATGGCGCAGATCACCATCAGTAATACCCTGATCCAAACTACTGTTGCACCCGCCATGCGCGGGAGGGTGATCAGCTTTTACGCTATGGCCTTCTTCGGGATGCAACCGCTTGGTGGTTTGCTGGTAGGTTCCGTTTCGCAATGGATAGGTACAGCAAATACGGTGATGGCCGAAGGGATGGTAGCACTGTCAATAGGCCTGCTGCACATCCGTTTCCTGCAGAAAAGCAAATTAAAAAAAGCCACCGTGCAAACATTAGAACAGCAACCCATCAACACACTCGCTTAAGAATAAATTAAACAAGAAACATGATAACTTCGTTAGATAAAAACACCGCCCTTGTATTAATTGATCTGCAAAATATGGTTGTAAAAATGGCTGCGGAGCAATTGATTACTCCTGTAATTAAAAACTCGGCCAAATTATTAGCCGCATTTCGTGAAGCTAAATTACCCGTGGTGATCGTTAATGTTAACCCGGTAGGTTCTGCCGCATCAAAAACGCGCAAAGACGCCAACAGATCAGTCAATGGCCCTTTGCCGGATAACGCATTGGATATTATTCCTGAAATAAAAACAGCAGAAGGGGATATCCTAATCACGAAAGAAACCTGGAACGCTTTTTACAATACCACGCTGCATACCGAATTGCAACATCAGGGTATTACCGGTATTATACTGGCCGGTGTTTCTACCAGTATTGGTGTGGAAGGCACGGCCCGGTCGGCCAATGAGTATGGTTACCATATTGCCTTTGCCAGCGATGCCATGACCGATCTGTTTCCTGAAGCGCATGCCCATAGCTTCAAATACATTTTTCCGCGTTTGGGCGAGGTGGGTACTACAGATGAGATCATTGCGAAGTTGGGGGAGTAGTAAGTATTCCTCTTACATACTCAGGATGTAAAAAACGTTCTTTATGGCTAAGTAAAAAAAACTATGTCATTTCGAACGATAGAGAGAAATCTTCTACAACTTTTCATACGAACTATGCATGATGTATAAGATTTCTCTTTCGCGCCACCCTTATTCCCTTTCTTTGCTCTATCGAAATGACATTTTTCAAAAAGATGTGTTCACACAGTAAGTCATACCGCAGGGCATTTTTTTAAAGAATGTATTAAACCTGTTACCCAAATCATAAGTGTTAGGGAGTTTGCTTGTTTTTTATAAATTAGGTTTATGAAAAATATTTACCATAATATCTGGCATAAAGTAAAGCCACTTGCTTTGGGCATGGTACTTTGCAGCAGCATTGCCGCCGCGCAGTCCAGTAACCCTGTTATTGACGCTATCATGAAAGAGGAAACCGCCAATTCGCAACTGGAAAAACTGGCGCATGAACTTTTTGATGGCGTTGGGCCGCGTTTAGTAGGCACACCGCAAATGAAACAGGCCAATGATTGGGCTGTAGCCAAATACAAAAGCTGGGACATACCCGCCCATAACGAAAAATGGGGCGAATGGCGTGGCTGGGAGCGGGGCATATCGCACATTGATATGGTTTCGCCGCGTATAAAATCACTGGAAGGTACGCAACTGGCCTGGAGCCCGGGTATGGGCAAAAAAACGGTTACCGCCGAAGTGATCATACTGCCAGACCTTGCCGACTCGGTTGCTTTTCAGCAGTGGCTGCCAAATGTTAAGGGCAAATTCGTGATGATATCCATGTGCCAGCCAACCGGCCGGCCCGATTATAACTGGCAGGAATTTGCTACCAAAGAATCATTTGACAAAATGAAGACTGAACGTACCGCCATGACCGACGCCTGGCGCAAGCGTATCAGCAAAACCGGTTATACCACCAAAACGCTTCCTGTTGCGCTTGAAAAAGCCGGTGCAGCAGGGATCCTGACCAATAACTGGTCGGCTGGTTTTGGGGTTGATAAAATATTTGGCGCCAATACCAAAATAGTGCCTACGGTTGATATTGCCTTGGAAGATTATGGGATGCTTTACCGCCTAAGTGAATCAGGAGGGAAACCGAAGATCAGTATGCACACCGAATCAAAAGAATTGGGTGTAGTGCCAACCTTTAATACCATTGCCGAAATAAAAGGCACGGAGAAACCGGATGAATATGTAATGCTTTCCGCACATTTCGACTCCTGGGATGGTGGCACCGGCGCTACCGATAACGGTACCGCTACCCTTACCATGATGGAGGCTATGCGCCTGTTAAAAAAATTCTATCCGCATCCTAAACGCACCATACTGGTAGGGCATTGGGGGAGTGAAGAAGAGGGTTTGAATGGTTCGCGCGCATTTGTGGAGGATCACCCCGAAATAGTTAAAAATTTACAGGCCCTGTTTAACCAGGATAACGGTACCGGACGGGTAGTTAACCTGTCGGGTCAAGGCTTTGCTGAAGCAAAGGATTACCTGGGCAGGTGGCTGGCAGCAGTACCCGATACCATTAAAAACCGGATAAAGACCAATTTCCCTGGTCAGCCCGGTGGTGGTGGGTCTGACTTTGCCTCGTTTGTGGCAGTTGGCGCCCCCGGATTTTCCTTAAGCTCGCTTAACTGGTCATACGGTGCATACACCTGGCATACCAACCGCGACACGTATGATAAAGTTATTTTTGACGACTTGCGGAATAACGCCATGCTGGCGGCTATCATGGCGTACATGGCCAGTGAAGACCCTGCAAAAACGGTGAACACCAAAACCGAAGGGATAAAATGGCCCGTTCAGGTTAAGGCAACACGCAGTGGCGGGTTGGATAAGTAATACTTTAAATAGACGAAACAAAAAAGAGCGCCTGCTTACAAGCAGGCGCTCTTTTTTATAAAGTGATTTTTTAAGATTACAGCGTAGCCATATCAATAACAAAACGGTAACGAACGTCGCCTTTAAGCATACGATCATAAGCCGCGGTAATATCTTTCATGTCAATCATTTCGATGTCTGAAACGATATTGTGTTCTGCGCAATAATCAAGCATTTCCTGAGTTTCGGGCAGGCCGCCAATTCCTGATCCTGAAACGCTTTTACGACCAGCCAAAAGCGAAAATGGATGAATGGCATAAGGCTCTGATGGTACGCCAACGCAAATGTGTGTACCATTTGTTTTTAATAACGACAGGTAAAGATTCATGTCGTGCTCGGCAGAAACCGTATCCAGAATAAAATCAAACGAACCTTTAACAGCTTCTAACTGGGCAGGGTCTGATGTTACCACAAAGTGGTGTGCACCTAAAGCTTTGGCAGCCTCTTCTTTAGATGGTGATGTACTTAAAACAGTAACATCGGCACCAAAAGCAACGCCAAATTTTACGCCCATGTGGCCTAATCCGCCAAGGCCTAATACGGCCAATTTGTGTCCTTTGCCTACTTTCCAGTAACGCAGCGGCGAGTAAGTGGTAATGCCCGCGCAAAGTAACGGCGCAGTAGCAGCAAGCGGTAGCTTATCAGAAATGTGCAGTACAAAATCCTCATGAACCACAATAGTGTTTGAATAGCCGCCGTAAGTTGGCACACCATCTTTACCCTTGCCATTGTAAGTTTGTACATTACCATTTAAACAGTATTGCTCTAATCCATCTTTGCAGTTATCACAGGTTCTGCAGGAGTCAACCAGGCAACCTACGCCTGCAAGATCATCTGCTTTAAATTTCTTTACATGATCGCCTACTTTAATTACTTTACCTACAATTTCGTGGCCTGGTACCATTGGGAAGATCCCCGGGAACCAATCGTTTTTTATTTGGTGAAGATCTGAGTGGCAAACACCACAGAATAATATTTCCAGTTGAACATCGCGTGGTCCAACTTCCCTGCGTTCAAAATCCCAGGGGGCTAAATCTGTTTCAGCGGTTTGAGCTGCATATCCTTTGGCTTGTATCATAGGTTTTATGTTTTATGTTAACAAATTTATAATGATTATCCTGTTTGGTAGCTAAACATTTCAAAGTAATAATTATACTTTTCAAAGAGCTTTTCTTAAAGCCATAGGAGTAAAGCCTGTATGCTTTTTAAAAAAGTTATTAAAATAAGAAGCATAATCAAAACCCAGGCTGGCGGCTATTTCCGCAACGCTCCAATCTGTATGGCTTAATAATGATTTTGCTTCAGCAAGTACCCTGTCATTAATATGGGTGGTGGTTGATCTGCCGGTAATTTCACGCACGGCAGCGTTTAAATGGTTTACGTGTACCGCCAGCTTGTCGGCGTAATCCCCGGCCTTTTTCAGCGCCAGCGAATACTGTGGCGATTCAACAGGAAATTGTTTCTCCAACAGGGTCAGAAATAGTTTAGCTATACGTGAGGCCGCGTTTTGAGGTGTGAAATAAGCCACGGCGGGCTGCATCTTAATAGCCTCATGAATAATCAGGTTCAGGTGGTTACGGATAAGCTCATATTTATATATGTATTCGCTGTCAAGCTCCTGCTGCATCCGGCAAAAAATGCTGTGGATATAATCAGCTTGCGTGTCATTCAGGAAATAAACAGGGTCGCCGCCGGCTTTAAATAAGGATGATTCCTCCAAGCTTTCCATGCGATTCCCGCTTTGCAGAAATTCATTCGTGAACACACAAAAATAACCTGCAGCTCCTTCATGATCACCCTCCCAGGAGTAAGGGACTAAAGGATTAGTAAATACGAGGGCAGGTTTATTGATCTCGATACCCCTGTTTGCATAAAGTAACTGGCTATTGCCACTGAGTTTTAAGGTGATCTTGTAAAAGTCGCGGCGGTTGTAAGAGGCGAGGTTGCAGTAACCCTCGTATATAGTAGCAACCCTGAACTGTGTAGAGTCGCCTTTATTGCTTTCAAAATTATAAGAACCGTTTTGGGGTGTGTTTAACGCTTGCATGTTCAAAGTTAAACATTTCAAAGAAAAAGCGAGGTGGTTGGTTGGAGGACCGGTATATTCAAAATTTACACTTTCTAAGAACCTCAGGTATATCTTCAGGAGATCCAGAGGGGTAGAAATAAGGCCTTTTTATTTAATGGGCTTTCGTATCTTAGGGTAAACAACAACTCAATGAAAAAGAAGATACTTTAWGTCATAGGCAGTGTGTTACTGGCATTTATTATAAATACAAAAGGTATGGGTCAGGAAAATATCCATATGTATAGAATAGCTAAAATTCAAGTCGACCCGGCACAACTGGATAAGTATAATATTGCTTTAAAGGAGCAAATGACTACTGCTATTCGTGTTGAACCGGGAGTGCTTAGTTATTATGCAGTTGCCGACAAAAAACAACCTTCTCACATTACAATCTTTGAAGTGTACGCCGATTCAACAGCATACAAAGCTCATATACAAGCCCCGCATTTTAAAAAGTACAAAGAAACCGTTCAGCACATGGTTAGCTTTTTAGAGGTTGTAGATGTAAATTTAATTGGTTCGGCAAAAAAGCCGGGAATGTGAAAAGTTGCATTTTTCGTCCCCTCAGGGTCTCTCGTGGGGACCTGTGGGAGTCACTGCAGCTACGGTAAAATATGATTTAAATTTACACTTGTCTGACTTGAGAAGACTTCATTTACCTTCAAATAGCGCTCAAAAATTACACTTCTCTGACTTTTTATCCAAATCGGTTAGAAGATTATTTTTCAAATCACTTGCATTGTTTGTATCACATCCGTTACATTTAGGAAAATTATAAACCAAAATGCAGAAACACATCCTAATTGTTTATCTATTGGTTGCCTGTTGTGTGGCCGGTATCCTGATCAAATCTTTCGTGAAAAACAGGTATTTTAGAAAGAGTTAAAAGAAAATGCAAATGTGCACATCTCCAATCTGCACATTTGCATATCTGAAATCTGCACATCCGTATCAATCTATTCCCTATATTTGCCCTCAATAAAGTTCTTTACTTTTTTTCTGCATGAGGTTTCCTGCTATATTTAGGCAGGGATTAAAAAGGAACCGTGTGTAAATCACGGGCTGTCGCGCAACTGTAAGTAACACAAAAAATTGTTGCCTTTACCAGGTCCATTGTCTGCTTTAAGGCAGATGAGAAGGACGGCAACAATGTTACAAGCCAGGATACTTGCCCCAATGTATAAAGACAATGCTTTCGCGTTTTGAAGCAGTAGTCGAAGAAAAAGAATAACCGCAGGCTTTCACATGCTTGTGCGTTAAGCTTTTGCCTTTTATTACCATTTCCCGAAAGCATACCGAAAACCGTAAGGAGCATTAATTCAATTTAATGTTTAACCAAAAAAGTTTTATGCGTATGCTCAAAAACAATCTCGGGTATCCTCGTGTAGGTGCCCTCCGTGAACTCAAAAAGGCCAGTGAATTGTACTGGGCCGGCCTATCCAGCCGCGACGAACTATTTGCCGTTGCCCGTCAGCTCCGTATTGGCCACTGGCAAACCCAGGCCGAAGCCGGTATCGATCTGATCCCCTGTAACGATTTTAGTTTTTATGACCAGGTGCTGGATACATCGCTCATGTTGGGCGTAATCCCCGAGCGGTATACCCCGGTGTTAACACAAAACAGGGCCAATACCGAGATCG
Source organism: Mucilaginibacter sp. P4_E8 (assembly GCF_056401495.1). Taxonomy (NCBI): domain Bacteria; kingdom Pseudomonadati; phylum Bacteroidota; class Sphingobacteriia; order Sphingobacteriales; family Sphingobacteriaceae; genus Mucilaginibacter; species Mucilaginibacter sp. P4_E8. The sequence goes on along the minus strand of NZ_JBFUJG010000006.1, from coordinate 84,209 downwards.
ACCTTTATTTTGCCATGGCCCGCGGCTATCAAAAGGATGGCCTGGATATAACCGCCATGGAAATGACCAAATGGTTTGATACCAATTACCATTACATTGTGCCGGAGTTTGTACAAAATCAGCAGTTTAGGCTATTCAGTGAAAAGGTATTTGACGAATTTACCCTGGCCAAACAACATACCGGCACAACACCTAAACCAGTACTCATAGGCCCCGTATCGTACCTGTTGCTGGGTAAGGAAAAGCAGGCCGGGTTTGATAAGATAGACATGATCAAAAAGTTGGTACCTGTTTACATTGAAGTATTAAAAAGGCTGAAAAGCTATGGCGCGGTTTGGGTACAGCTAGATGAGCCTTTCCTGGCGCTTGATCTTACCCAAAAAGAAAAAGAGGCTTTTGTATATGCTTATAACGAGATCAGCAAAAACTGTCCTGGTATAAAAGTACTGCTCACCACCTATTTTGAAAGCCTGCAGGGTAATACCCAACTGGCTGTAAACCTGCCGGTAAGCGCACTGCATATCGACCTGGTACGTGCACCGAAGCAATTGGATGAGGTGCTTACCCTGCTGCCCGAAAAGCTTAGCCTCTCGTTAGGAGTAATTGATGGCCGCAACATCTGGAAAAACGATTATATCAGGTCGTTATCACACATCAAAAAAGCAATAGCAGTTATTGGTGAAGACAGGGTGATGATAGCGCCAAGTTGCTCCCTGCTGCATACCCCGTTTGATCTTGATCTGGAAACAGCCATCAACCCCGAAATAAAAAACTGGATGGCCTTTGCCAAACAAAAACTGAACGAGGTTAATGAACTTGCTGAAATTATTAATGGCGATAATGGCTTGTTGCAAGCCAATTTGCAGGCCATATCAAGCCGTAACCTGTCAAAACTGATCCACAAGCAGGAAATAAAACAACGTACTGCCGCCATCACCGATGCCGATGCCCAGCGTGATAGTACATTCGGCACACGTCAAAAAATACAACAGCAGCGCTTTAAATTACCCCTGTACCCTACAACTACCATAGGCTCATTCCCGCAAACAGATGATATCCGCTCGCTTAGGGCACGACTAAAAAAAGGCGAGCTAACCACCGCCCAGTATGACGAACAGATAGAAAAAGCCACCATTGATGCCATCCGCTGGCAGGAAGAAATAGGTCTTGATGTTTTGGTTCATGGCGAATTTGAACGTAACGACATGGTTGAATACTTTGGCGAACGTTTGGATGGCTTTTTATTCACCAAAAACGGGTGGGTGCAAAGCTATGGCAGCCGCTGTGTTAAACCACCGGTAATTTATGGCGATGTAAGTCGCCCGGCGGATATGACCGTGCGTTGGAGCAGCTTTGCGCAGGCCAATACCAACAGACTGATGAAGGGTATGCTTACCGGACCGGTAACCATACTGCAATGGTCGTTTGTGCGCGATGATCAGCCCCGTTCCGAAACTACCTACCAGATAGCCCTGGCCATCCGCGATGAAGTGGTTGCCCTGGAGCAGGCAGGTATTAAAGTGATCCAGATTGATGAACCGGCTATAAGAGAGGGTTTGCCATTGCGCAAAAAGGATTGGGCGGCTTACCTGCATTGGGCTGTACGGGCGTTTCGGATCTCGGCCAGCGGGGTGAGGGACGAAACGCAGATCCATACCCACATGTGCTACAGCGAGTTTAATGACATTATAGGTAACATTGCCGATATGGATGCCGATGTGATCACGATAGAAACCTCACGCTCGCAAATGGAACTGCTTGCCGCCTTTGCCGATTTTAAATATCCAAATGAAATTGGTCCGGGTGTTTATGATATCCATTCGCCCCGCGTACCTACGGTTGATGAGATGGTGAGCATGCTCGAGAAAGCATCGGCATTACTGCCGGCCGGTAATTTATGGGTTAACCCCGACTGTGGTTTAAAGACCCGCAGATGGCCCGAAACGCAAACCGCGTTGGTAAATATGGTGGAGGCTGCAAAACAACTTCGTAAGTTAGTTGTAGAAACAACAGTTTCCTGACAGGTAAAACAGGCAATTTCCGTATAATTGCCTGTTTTTTGTTGAATTTTAGTATTTATGAGATTAAAGAGTAGCGCGGTTATAACGGGTGTAGGTGGTTATGTTCCAGATAACATTTTGAGTAACAGCGATTTAGAAAAAATGGTTGAGACTAATAGTGAATGGATAGTTTCAAGAACCGGGATAAGAGAAAGAAGAATTTTAACCGATAAATCGCTCGCTACCTCTGATATGGCCACCTGGGCCATAAAAGATTTACTTAATAATACTAAAGTTTCTCCCGACGAAATTGACTGTGTCATCATTGCTACATCAACTCCTGATCACCTGCTGTTATCAACAGCCAGTATTGTTTGCGATAAGGCTGATTTAACCAATGCCTGGGCAACTGATGTTAATGCTGCTTGCAGTGGTTTTCTTTATGCTTTTACTATGGGCGCCAGTTTGGTTGAAGGCGGTCGTTATAAAAAAGTTATTGTTGTTGGGGCCGATCAGAACAGCGCCATTATAAATTACAAGGACAGGAACACCTGTATCCTTTTTGGAGATGGTGCCGGAGCAGTATTAATTGAACCAACAACTGATGATGTAGGTTTAATTGACAGCGTTTTTAAAACCGATGGCAAGGGCAGGGAGCACCTGTATGTACCTGCCGGTGGTTCTAAATGCCCGGCTACACCCGAAAGCGTTGCCGATCGCAAGCATTTTATACAACAGGATGGCCGTATAGTTTTTAAGGCTGCCATTAATGGTATGACCGATACCTGTACAACTATATTAAAGCGTAACGATCTTGACATTTTGGATATTGACTGGCTGATACCACACCAGGCCAATTATCGGATAATACATGCCGTTGGCGATCATTTAGGCTTACCTGCCGAGCGGGTAAAGGTGAACATTGACAGATACGGAAATACTACTGCTGCAACCATACCATTATGTCTTTGGGATTTTAAAGACGATTTTAAATATAACGACAACATCATACTAACCGCCTTTGGAGCTGGTTTTTCATGGGGTGCCACCTATTTAAAATGGGGAAAGCTGAGAACTGCTTAAGTCTTTAATACCAATTACCACTTGTTAATCAACGCGTCATTGCGAGGTACGAAGCAATCTCTACACAGGCAGGTCAATCATGCAGGTTTTATGCTTTTCTGTTTGCTCTGTATAGCTTAGAGATTGCTTCGTACCTCGCAATGACGCGTGTATTTAGTTTTTCCTGGAAAAACAACAAAATATCAAAAATGACAACAGAAGAAAGAATAAAAACATCCGAAACACGGATATTTAAAGCCGTGTTCCCTAATACAACCAATCATTACGATACCCTTTTTGGCGGTACCGCTATGCACCTGATGGACGAAGTTGCTTTTATTACCGCTACCCGTTTCACCCGTAAAAGGATGGTAACCGTATCGTCAGACAGGATAGATTTTACACGGCCTATTCCTGCCGGTACCATCATTGAACTGATAGGCAAAATATCTCATATTGGTAATACCAGCCTAAAAGTACAGGTAGAGATCTATATTGAAGAAATGTATTCCTTTGAACGCGAAAAGGCCATCACCGGCACATTCACCTTTGTAGCTATTGATGAGCATAAGCAGAAAGTAAGCGTATTGTAGAAGAGCTTAAAGCTAAAGGCTGAAAGCATAAAGCCAGTTAGTAGTTTGTGATACTAAAGGAAGAAAAGCGGGGCATGCCCCGCTTTTCTTCCTTTAGCCTTTAGCCTTTAGCCTTTAGCCTTTAGCCTTTAGCCTTTAGCCTTTAGCCTTTAGCCTTTAGCCTTTAGCCTTTAGCCTATTTTAACATAAAGGCAAGCCCAACATTCAGGCTTGCACGGGAATTACGCACAGCAGAATAGTCATTCATTTTAAATATGTCTGTTATGCCTCCCTGGTTATCATACTCAAGCAATAGTTTAAGGTTATCAGCTAACTTTATTTTGGTGCCAATTCCAAGTGTTAATCCAACATCTATATTTTGAAAGTAGTCCTTTACGTCAACACTAACATCGGTTGCCTTTGCACCGGCCAAATAACCGGCATAAGGACCAAAATTTAAATACCAATTACGTTTTTTACCAAAATGCCAGTTGGCCATAACGGGCAGCGTAATATAGTTCAGGTTATAGCTGGTAGAAAAAGTTTTGTTGTTTGCATCGCTAAAAAAACCATTACCCCAGCCCTTTTGGTCAAAAATCAATTTGGTTTTCAGGCTCCATCTGTTCGAAAAGTAAAAGTCGGCAGAGGCTCCGAAATTAAAACCAGTTCTGTATGATTGAACTCCGGGTATGTTTGAGGAGTTGGTATAACTATTATTGGTTACTGTAGAAACATTAAATCCTGTATTAAAGCCCAGTTCAACATCGCCCTTTTTTTGCTGTGCAAATGTTACGGTATAAACGCCAAGAATAATAATTGTGATAAGGATTTTTTTCATATATGATTTGGTTCAAGCCGCAAAGAAAATACTTTATTAGCGTAGGGCCTAAAGCTAAAAGTCATAAATGAAAAGCAAATGAAAATACTTACTTGTTAAACAAAAGTTTTCTGCATTAATGAAGTCCCTTGCGTTTTAGTAAACCACCCGTAGTATCATCAATGCTTTGCTGCACAATGAATGCTTTAGGGTCAATATCCAGAATGGTTTGTTTGAGCGAGGGGATCTCGAGGCGGGTGGCTACGGTAAAAACAATATCGCGTGGGTCATTGATATGTCCATCTTTACCATAGCCACTTTTACCCTGGTAAATGGTAACACCGCGGCCCAGGGTTTCGGTAATGGCTTTTCGTATAGCTTCACTATGGGTAGAAATAACCGTAATGCCTGAGTATTGCTCAATACCATTCAAAATAAAATCGATCATTTTGGCGGCAGCCATATAGGTAAGTATGGAGTACATGGCCGGTTCAACACCCAGAAAGAAGGCTGCAAGGGTAAATATCACTACATTGAGCAATAAAATAAAATCGCTCACTTTAAGCAGTTGCGTTTTTTTGCTTACTAAAACGGCGGCAATTTCGGTGCCATCAAGTACAGCCCCGCCCCGCATGGCCAAACCGCTGCCCGTACCTATAAACACCCCGCCGAAAATAGCGGTGAGTAGCTTGTCGTGCGTAACATCGGGGAAACTAATAACCGCCAGGCTAACGGATAATAAGCCAATAGCCAGCGTGCTTTTAATGGCAAATTGAAGGCCCAGTTTTTTGTAGCCGAGCCACAGGAACGGTACATTAATAAGAAAGATCAGGATAGAAATAGGGGCGGCCGTAATATCTGATATCAACATGGATACACCCGTAGCCCCACCATCAATAAAATGACTCGACAATAAAAAGCCTTTTAAACCAAATCCGGCAGATAATATTCCAATTCCGATCGTTATTGTATCTTTTATTGTCTTAATAGCGTTCATCCCCAAATATAGCAGATTAAGGCTAAAATGAGGCTGCTTGTTTGTTAGAAATGGATAAACCAGGTATAAAAGGAGACAAATGTAATGTGTCTCTACGGAATATTGCTATTAATTATGACCCCTCACAGTCGCTCGGCTGGAGCCAGCAGGTGTTCGGAAGATTGTAATCCCAGTATATATTCCCTCCCTTGGGAGGGGTGAAGTGGATTGTGGCAGGGAGGGGTTTATACATGCGATACAAACTTGCAATGCTTACTAAACCCCTACCTCCCCTTCCCCAGGGAAGGAATCGCACGGCCTCCGGGCTTTCTTTTATTCCTGCCAAGCGACTGCAAAATCCTTATTGTTCTGAATATTACTTCACCACCACCTGCGCCGTGTTCCTGCTGATCTGTTCCAATAAAATAGTTTTGCCTTCGGTTAATTCCTTTAGTGCGCTTTCAGTATGATGTCTTATGGTGATCAGGGTAAGCCCGCTGTTGTATTTTACTTTAAAATCTTGTTTAAAGTTGTCAAGCAGTTTTTCAAAACGCTCCTCATAAAAGTCAAAACAAACAGAAAAGCTCAGGGCCGATGTTTGCATCACGTTTACTTTTACCTGGCTTTGCGCAAACAGGCGGAAGATATCGCTCAGGTGATCTTCGGTGACAAAAGAATAATCTTTGGTGGATACCGACAGCAATACCTGGTTTTGTTTCAGGATGATCACTGGTTTTACAAACTGATTTATGCCATCTTCCTTGATTATTGTTCCGGTTGCGCCGGGATCAGTGAACGGTTTAACCAGCAGTGGTATTTTGGCGTTCTGTAACGGTTTTATGGTTTTTGGGTGGATAACACTTGCCCCGTAATAGGTCATCTCGATAGCCTCGGTGTAGGATAGCTCATCAAACTTTACGGTATCTGTAAAAAACTTAGGATCGGCGTTTAATATGCCCGGCACATCCTTCCAGGTAGTAACTGACTCGGCACCCAAACATGCCGCGAATATGGATGCGGTATAGTCAGACCCTTCTCTGCCCAAAGTCGTGGTAAAGTTTTCGGACGTGCCGCCTAAAAAACCCTGGGTTACCACGGCGCCTTTATCAAGCAATGCAGGAATATCCTTGCTGATGCTCTCCCTTGTTTTGTCCCATTGCACAACACCTTCGCGGTAAGTATTATCGGTATGGATATAGCCGCGTACGTCAACCCATTGGTTTTTTACGCCATCCTTATTCAAATAAGCGCTGATGATACGGGTTGATACCAGTTCGCCGATGGATACGATCTGATCGTAGATGAAATCATAGTCATCATGTGGTTCGTCCTCAATCATCCAGTCAATTTCAACAAAGGTATTGGCTATCTCATCAAACACGGGGTGTTTAGGTTCAAACAGTTGCTGCAATATATCAAAGTGATATTGTTTTATACCATCATAAATAAGGTGCATATTTTCGGTTTGATCCACATATGCGCGGGTCAGGTTTTCGAGCGCGTTGGTGGTTTTACCCATGGCCGATACCACGATGAGCAATTGATTTCCGGTATATTTTTTAACAACACTGGCCAAATTAATGATACCACCGGCATCCTTAACTGATGCCCCTCCGAATTTAAAAACAAGCATTTATTTAGCGTATTTGGTCACAACCGTATTTGGTCGCAGTAATGATTTGATTTGTGAATAGGGGATAACCAGCGTTGTGATACCCGCTGCATAAGGCTTAATTTCATACTGGTTATATATAAACTTAAGGCCTGTTGGTGTGATGGAAAAATTATCGTTCAGGGCGAATTTATTGTCCTTGAAAAAATAATCGTTTGCTAAAGATGCGGTATCGCTGAGTTTTTCATCCTTTCTGAAAATTGCCTCGGCAATGCTCTTTAATTTATCCTGGTAGCCGGTTCCAAAAAGATCATCTAAGGCGATATCTTTATTGGCTTTGGTATCCCAGTTAATAAAAAACGTAGCCGATGCACCATGTGCCCCGCCCTGATAGGAGTATCCGCCAACCTCCAATGTTGTAAGGCTCGAATCCTGTACCAGCACTTTGGCATAGCTGTTCAGCTCAAAATACATCTCAGATCTGGGGTCGCCTTTTTTAAAGTCCATATAGGCCTGCAAAAACTTTTTGCTCATGAGCGCCACACTGCTATCCGGCTTGCCATCCATAGCAAACATGCTGGTCAGCTTGCCCGCAACCGAATCATTCAGCGTTTTTTGACCGGTAAAAACCGGATATTTCACCTGTACCACCGTGCAGGAGCTGTCGGGTTTATCTCCGCAATCTGCCGCGCGCTCATGTATGGTTTTATAAGTATAAACAAGCGTATCGGTCACCACGGCCTCTTTTTGTTGTTTAGGCACACCCCATTGGCATGATGCAAGCGCGAAGCCAATAGCAACAGAACAAAGCAGGTATCTGGTTTTCATACTTTAATAATTTAGAAGCTGTTCTTTGGATAAAGATCCGTTAAGCCAGCCGGCTTCAATACTGGCCTCATATTTTTTGTAGAAGTTTAATGCCGGCTCGTTCCAGTCGAGTACCTGCCATACCATGCCGCTATAGCCAAGCTCTTTGGTCTCGGTAATTAACCGGTCGAACAATAATTTACCAACACCTTTGCCGCGATAGTCCTCGGTAACAATCAGGTCTTCCAAATATAAACGACAGCCTTTCCAGGTAGAATAACGAATGTAATAAACCGCAAAGCCTACTATAAGTCCATCAGCCTCGGCAACAAAAGCCTTCCATACCGGTTTGGCGCCAAAGCCGGCATCTTCAAATTCCTGCAGGGTAACGGTAACTTCTTCCGGCGCTTTTTCATAAAGCGCGAGCTCATTCACCAGTTCCATTAAACGCGGACAATCGTCCCGCTGTGCAACACGAATATTAAGCCCCCCGACCCCCTGAAGGGGGAGTTTTTGATTGATATGATTGGTTGTATTATCCATTTTTAGATTCGACATTTGGTTATTCAAACCAGCAAAACTTATTTTGTTATTTTTTAATTCTGAAAACTCCGGTTCCGGCAACCCGCAACTCGCACCCTAATCTAATTGTTTTTCCAGTGTTTAATAACCCGGCTGCCAAAAATAGTACTTCCTACGCGGATCATGTTACTGCCCTGTTCAATGGCCAGCTTATAGTCTGATGACATGCCCATAGATAGCGTATCGAAACTATCAATTTTCCTGAAAYAGCTTTGCTTTATGCCATCAAAAAACGTTTTCAGTTCGTAGTATTCATCTTTGATCTGCTTTTCTTTATCGGTATTGGTAGCAATGCCCATCAAGCCGCGGATGCGGATGTTTTTGAACATACAAAACTCTTCGGAGCGAAGCAGTTCAATAGCTTCGTCAAAGCCCAGCCCAAATTTGGTTTCCTCATCGGCAATATAAATTTGTAGCAGGCAATCAATCACCCGGCCGGCTTTTTCGGCATGTTTATTTATCTCGTGCAACAGTTTCAGGCTATCAACAGATTGTATCATGCTCACAAACGGAGCAATATATTTTACCTTGTTGGTTTGTAAATGGCCTATCAGGTGCCATTCAATATCTTTTGGGAGTTGTTCGTATTTTTCAACCAGTTCCTGAACAGTGTTCTCGCCAAACAGGCGCTGACCGGCGTCGTATGCCTCCTGCAGATCGGCTGCAGGTTTTGTTTTTGATACCGCCAATAAAGTTACACCAGGCCCCGTTTCTACTTTTAAGCTTTTGATATTATCTGCAATGCTCATTTATCCGTAAATTTGCTTAATTAATTAGCCGCTAAATTACAGAATGCATAAATATTTAATCTTGTTTTTTTCAGTTACGCTTTTTTTGTGTGCCTGTAAAAGTGACGGCGTCCCTAAAGGGATCATTAAACCGAATGTCATGACCGGTTTACTTACCGAAATTCACCTCATTGACGGCAGTTTATATAAGGGTTTGCAAAGCCCAGATACTTTATATAAATATGGCATGGGTAATTATCTTGCCGCGTTTGAAAGGTTTCATACCGACTCGGCCGCGTTTAAAAAAAGTATGGATTATTATTCAACTGATCCTGAAAAGTTTTCGGCTATATATGATCAGGTTGATGCCAGAATTAAGACCCTGTTAGATTCAATTAACCTGGTGCAAACAAAAATACGCCAGGCCGCAATGAAGGCCGACTCATTAAAGGCTGATTCAGTGAAAAAAGCGCAGAAAAAAATGTCGAAGTCGGAACTAAAGGCCGATTCATTGAAAAAGATGACGCAGCTAAAATTAAAAGCCACTCATACCGCCGATTCATTGAAAAAAGCGATGCGAAAAATGGCTAAAGCTCAAAAGGCCGATTCATTGAAAAAATCAATGCAAAAAATGACTAAGCCAGCTCAAAAGGCCGATTCAATTAGAAAAGCAATACGGCAAAAAAGAAAAACCATTCACATTGCCGATTCTCTTAAAAAGTTAAAACAAAAAACATCCTGATGCTTTACCCAAAAAATAGTGTTGATAAGCTGGGGTTTACCGAGGTAAAAGAATTAATAAAAGCGCATTGCCTGAGTGAAATGGGTCAGCAGATGGTTGACAAGATCCAGGTAATGAGCAATTACGATCAGATATATAAGTTTTTAAACCAGGCCAACGAGTTTAAAAATATACTGGTTAACGATGCCGCGTTACCCATTCATCATTTTTTCGATATCAAATCCCTGGCCAATAAAGCCCGTATTGAAGGCGTGTTTTTATCTGAGGAAGAATTTTACCAGGTGCAGGCCTCCCTGCAAACCGTGTTTGCAGTAATTGCCTATTTCAGCGAGCGCGAAGGGTTATATCCTAACCTCGAAGCTTTATTTGAGCACCTGCCTATTGAAAAAGCTATCCTGAAAAAAATTGACCAGGTTATTGATGCCAAAGGAAAAATAAGGCCCAATGCATCGCGCGAATTGCTGGAAATTACCTCAGGCATAGCCAAAGCTGAGCAGGAAGCCCGTAAAAAGATAGACCAGATATTTAAAGCAGCATCAGGAAACGGATGGACAGCCGATGGTTCCCTGACCGTGCGCGACGGGCGCTTGTGTATCCCATTATTAGCCGAAAACAAACGTAAACTTAAAGGTTTTATCCATGACGAATCGGCATCGGGCCAAACCGTGTACATGGAGCCCGAGGAGGTGTTTACGCTCAATAACCGGGTGCGTGACCTTGAATTTGAACGCCGCCGCGAGATAGTTAAAATATTAACAGCCCTTACAAACGAATTACGGCCTTATACGCCGCTTTTGTTATCGTACCATAGCTTATTAACCAAGCTTGATTTTGTACGCGCCAAAGCCTTGTTTGCCATTGATATTGAGGCCGAAATGCCGCAGGTGGTTAACGAGGCTAAGTTGAAATTGTTTAATGCCCGGCATCCGCTATTGTTCCTGAACTTTAAAACAGAGCAAAAAACAGTGGTGCCGCTCAATGTACACATTGATGAGGGTACCCGCATTATCGTGGTATCAGGCCCTAATGCCGGGGGCAAATCGGTTTGTATGAAAACCGTGGGCCTGCTGCAAATGATGGTGCAGGCTGGTTTGCTGATACCTGCAGCCGAAGCCAGTGTGGTAGGGGTGTTTAAGCAGCTTTTTGTTGATATTGGCGATGACCAGTCAATTGAGAGCGACCTGAGTACCTATAGCGCGCATTTATCCAAAATGAAAACTTTTGTGGAAGATGCCAACGGCAAAACGCTGGTGCTGATTGATGAGTTTGGTACCGGTACCGATCCGCAGTTTGGCGGGCCTATTGCCGAGGCCGTGCTGGAATCGCTTAACCATAAAAAGGTAAAGGGTATGGTAACCACCCACTATTCCAATCTTAAAATATTTGCCAGCAATACCGAGGGGATAGAGAATGCATCGATGCTGTTTAATAACGTAGAGATGAAACCGCTTTATCAGCTGGAAATTGGTAAACCCGGCAGCTCCTATGCTTTTGAAATAGCCCAAAAAATAGGTTTGCCACAAAATGTGCTCAACCTGGCCAAAAACAAAGTAAGCGAAGGCCAAAAAAAGGTAGATACGCTATTGGTTGACCTGGAGCGTGAGAAACGGGAGATATTTGAAACCAAACAAAAGCTGGATAAACAGCAACGCCGGGTTAACGAACTGCAAGCCGAGAACGAAAAGCTGAAAAGCTATCTGGAAGAAAATAAAAAGGTACTGATCAGAGAAGCTAAGGATGAAGCCAAAAACATCATCCTGAATGCCAATAAACTGGTGGAGAATACTATATCTGAAATAAAAAGCAGTAACGCCGATAAGGAAACAACCCGTAACCTGCGCGAAAACCTGAACATAGAGCTTAAAAAGAACACGGTTAAGGCCGAACCGGTAAAACCAAACCCGGTTGCTGATGAGGAACTGAAACCCGGCGATTGGGTAAAACTAACCGACTCAGAAACCACCGGGCAGGTGATTGAGCTGATAAAAGATAATGTAGTGATAGCCATTGGTGATCTGCGTACGGTGGCCAAAAAGAAACGGGTGATCAAAGTTTCCAGATCATCTGTACCAAAAGAGATCAGGAAAAGTTTCAACTCACATACCGGCGATTTTGCAAGTTTTAGTCCGGAGATTGATGTGCGTGGTATGCGTACCGAGGATGCCCTGCATGCCATTGAAAAACTATTTGACCGTGCCCTGATGATGGGATTTAACAACCTGAAAATAATTCATGGCAAGGGCGATGGTATTTTGCGTAAAATGATACGGCAATACCTTAAAAAGTATGATCAGGTTGACCGCCTGGAAGATGAACATGCCGACAGGGGCGGGGATGGGATAACTTACGCGTATTTGAAGTAAAAAGCGGGAGGCTTACATCAAGAGTCATTTGCGAAGCAGAAAGCCCCCTCTAAATCTCCCCCAAAGGGGGAGATTTTAAAAAGCATTTTAAAGCCCTCTCCTTTGGAGAGGGTTGGGTGAGGCACTTGCTTCATACCTTGCAATAATGTATTTTAGTTCCAATTTCAACTGATCAACATGCGCAAAACCTACTTTATCATTCTGTTTCTCTTTTTTACTGCAGGAATAAGCAACTGTACTGCCCAAAGTGTAGTAATTAAAAGCAAGGATCAGCATATCCGTTATACCGGGCGTATCAACATGACCGATGAAGCGGCAGAACTTTACTGGACAGGTTCATCAATTAAAATTAACTTTAACGGTACCGGCGCCTCGGCCATGCTGCAGGATGAGCGCGGGGATAATTATTTTACCATAATAGTAGATGATAAAGTGATCAATACTATTCACCTGGATAACACCAAAAGGGTTTATACACTTGCCGAAGGTTTGCCAGTCGGGCAGCATAGCCTGGAGTTATTTAAACGTACGGAGTGGGAAATGGGCAAAACCATTTTTTACCAGTTTATTTTAGCCAAAGAGGCTGATATTTTACCTGTGCCTGTTGCTAAAAAACGAAAAACAGAATTTTTTGGTAACTCCATTACCTGCGGATATGCGGTAGAAGATACTACGGGAAAGGACAGGGGCGCTGCTCCCTATGAAAACGGCTATATCAGCTACGCGGCTATTACCGCCCGCCATTTTGATGCCGATTATGTATGCACCTCCAAAAGTGGTATTGGGGTTTTGGTGAGCTGGTTCCCGCTCATTATGCCCGAAATGTATAACAGGCTTGATCCTACTGACCCCACCAGCTTATGGAATTTTTCAAAATATACGCCCGATCTGGTGGTCATCAACCTGTTCCAAAACGATTCATGGATAGTTAAGAAACCCGAAGAGCAGCAGTTTAAGGAAAGGTTTGGCACCAAAGCGCCGGAGCCAGAGCAGATTATCAAAGCGTATCGTGACCTTGTAAAAAACATCCGCAAAAAATACCCTAAAGCACAGATCATTTGCGCATTGGGCAGCATGGATGCTACTAAAGAAGGTTCGCCATGGCCCGGTTACATTGAAAAAGCGGTTGCCGGTTTAAACGATAAAAGCATTTATACCCATTTTTTTCCTTATAAAAACACCAATGGCCATCCCAGCGCTAAGGAACAACAAGTTATGGCCGATGATCTGATCGGCTTTATTGATAAGCAGGTGAAGTGGTGAGATATACCCAATAGCGTCAGGAAATTAGAATTAAGAAGGGAAAACGGTTAGTCGGGTTTTATCTATGGTATTTCTTACGTCTTGATTCTTGACTCTTAATTCTTATATCTAAATTTGAAACAACCAATTATTGAATATGAATAAAGTAGTTAGTGGTGCCGATGAGGCCATCCGCGATGTTGAGGACGGTATGACCTTAATGGTAGGTGGTTTTGGATTATGTGGTTTGCCCGAAAATTGCATAGCCGCCCTGGTTAAAAAGGGAACAAAACAACTTACCTGTATATCAAACAATGCCGGGGTTGATGATTTTGGCATAGGCCTGATGCTGAAACAGCGGCAGGTAAAAAAAATGATATCTTCATATGTTGGCGAAAACGCTGAATTTGAACGTCAGTTACTCAGCGGCGAACTGGAAGTGGAATTGTTGCCACAGGGTACGCTGGCCACCCGCTGCATGGCGGCAGGGTATGGTATGCCTGCTATTTTTACTCCGGCAGGTGTAGGCACCGAAGTTGCAGAAGGCAAGGAAGTACGCAATTTTAATGGTAAGGATTACCTGATGGAAATGGCTTTTGATGCCGATTTTGCCATAGTAAAGGCCTGGAAAGGCGATACTATGGGTAACCTGGTTTTCCGCTCAACCGCGCGTAATTTTAACCCGGTAATGGCCATGGCTGGCAAAATAACTATTGCCGAGGTAGAAGAACTGGTACAACCTGGTGAGCTTGACCCCGACCATATTCATACCCCCGGCATATATGTACACCGGATATTTCAGGGTAAAAATTATGAGAAGCGGATAGAGCAAAGAACGGTGAGGGCGAAGGAGTAGGGGTTTTGTGAATAAAGATTAAGGACATTGGGAATAAGGAGTAAAAACACGAGGATTAAGGACTAAAACCGCGCGTCATTGCGAGGAAGCAGGTCGTAAATGCAAAGCTCGCACTTGTCCTAAAGAGATTGCTTCGTGCCTCGCAATGACGCGTGGGAAGATGAAAAAATTTTCAAATTAACAACATGCTTGATAAACAAGGAATAGCAAAGCGAATAGCTAAAGAAATAAAAGACGGTTACTATGTTAACCTGGGTATAGGTATCCCAACATTGGTGGCCAATTATATACCTGAAACTATGGATGTGGTGCTGCAGTCAGAGAATGGCCTGCTGGGTATGGGGCCGTTCCCGTTTGACGGCGAGGAGGACCCTGATGTAATTAACGCGGGTAAGCAAACCATTACCATGCTACCTGGTTCGGCCATATTTGATTCGGCTATGAGTTTTGGAATGATACGAGCCAAAAAGGTTAATCTGACCATACTGGGTGCTATGGAGGTATCAGAAAATGGCGATATAGCCAACTGGAAGATCCCCGGTAAAATGGTGAAGGGCATGGGCGGCGCTATGGACCTGGTTGCATCGGCCGAAAACATTATAGTAGCGATGCAGCACGTAAATAAGGCCGGCGAATCAAAATTGTTACCCCAATGCTCGCTACCCCTAACCGGAGTTCACTGCGTAAAAAAAATAGTGACCGAATTAGGTGTGTTTGATGTACTGCCCGAAGGCGGCTTTAAACTTCTGGAACGGGCACCGGGTGTAAGCGTGGAAGAAATTAAAAATGCCACTTCCGGTAAGCTGATAGTAGAAGGCGAGATACCGGAGATAGTTCTTTAATTTGAAAATGTGTTAATTTGAAAATACCCGATTTGACTTAAATAGGTATTTTCAAATTAAATTAATGTGCCCACTGTAGCCTGTTGAGCAGTCCGGCTTTTTTAAATTCAGCTTCAATTTCTGTTCGCGATTCGGTGAAGTGCTCCCAGCCTTCAAAATGGAGCGGGGTGATGGTGGCGTTCTTAAAATGCCTGGCCAGTTCAACCGCTTCGGCGGCAGTCATGGTGAGGTGGGCCGGGCCAACTGCTTTTACAACTGCGGCGCCTAAAAATGCAACTACAATTTGTATGTCAAAACGTTTTGAAACTTCTTCAACACCTTCGTACCATACGGTATCGCCGGTTATATAAACGCCGCCGGTTGTATCGCCTTTATAATTTAGTACAAAGCCGGTAACCGGACCGCGGTCGCCACCAACAGGGCCGTGCCTGCATGGTGTACCGGTAATGCTTAATATACGATTGTCTTTAGTAGGTATGTCAATAGTTTGCCAGTTATTAAGCCCAACAGAATTGCTGCCAAGTCGCTCTGCACCCGCCGGGGTGGTAATAACCTGCCCGGCATCACTTAAAAAGCCGCGGCCGGCATTATCAAGATTATCAAAATGATGATCGTGGCTCAATAATACCAGGTCAACATGTGCCAGTTTATCGGCCTTAACCGCTGGGTCGGCCAATTTATGTAAAGTATAAATGTTAGTTGGATAAGCCGATCCCTTCGGGTCAAAAGTAGGATCAGTTAATAGCCTTAATCCGCCTGCTTCAAATAAAGCGGTTGGGCCGCCTATGTACTTTATTTTAATTTCATCTGCAATCATAACAATCAGCAATTTATATTGCTAATTTGAGAATTTGAATAGTTGAAAATGTCTGGTTTTAGTAATCATTTTCAAATATTCAAATCAGCACATCTTCAAATCAAAATAATTTCTTCCTCAAGCCGGCAGATATTTCCTCTGTTACAACAATAATATCCTGGGCAACGTGGCTGTTATTGGTGATGATCCTGTCGCATTCATCTTTGTAGGGCAACAGGTATTCTTTATAGGCTGGTACCACATGGTTTACCCATTTGTACATGGCATCATCGTGCGAATAGCCGCGCTCTATCAGGTCGCGCTTCAGGCGACGACCCATGGCAACTTCTTCGTCGGCTTCAATAAAAATTTTCATGTCCAGCATATCGGCAATATCCCTGAAATGCAGGATAAACAAACCCTCCACAATTAAAATAGGTGCTGGTTTTATTTCCAGCATTTTAGGCACAATGTTGGGATTATTAAAAGTATACTCGGGCTTAATAACGGTTTCATTATTAAAAAGCCTACTGATATCCTGCTGAAAATGCTCATGGTCAATGGTGGATGGCAGATCAAAATTATACTCTTTATTTTCTTCTGACGTCATCTTATGAGCCACGCGAAAATAATAGTCATCCTGCGATACCAGGCACACCTCGTCGGCAGTAAAATGTTCCAGGAAAGATTTCAAAAAAAAGGTTTTGCCAGAGCCACTACCACCGGCAATCCCAATAATATAAGGTTTATTCATTCGGGGTTGGACTGCCGTAACTGATATTTACATGAATGCGTTTATCTAAAGCCCCTAATGCATCGGCAGTGTTCTTGGTCATTACAATAAGCACATCCTTTGTGGCTTCGCTATCAGTAAAACGGCCAACTACTTTAGCATAGGTGGTATGGTTGTTCATAGGGTTGGTGATTTTTATTACTGTACCAATAGGGGCAGTGCGGTGTAATACCAGCTCCTTTTTAGGGTCAAGGCTGGTATCATCAATCCAGGTAGCTACGCCGGTTTCGTTCTTTTCATACAAGCCAAATTTATTGGCCCTGAGTTTATCACCAGCACTATCAAGAGCAGCCACGGTTGAATCCTGTTGTTTTACAACATCCTGTTTTACTACTGATCTTTCTTCTGGCGGCAGGCCTGAGCGGACCTTGATGATCTGGTTTGGAGTAAGGCTGTTTGATGTTAAGCCGTTAAGTTTAGTGATATCCTCAACAGAAGTACCAAAGCGTTTGGCTATTGAAAAAAGCGTTTCGCCTGCCGATACCTTGTACTGTTGTACATTATCTAAATTAAGCGGTTTTGCCGGTGTAGTATCTGCCGATTGTGTTGCACTAGCAGTTGGCTGTTGCATTGTTACCTGGGCTTGCTGCGTAACTGCTTGTTGGGGTTGTGGTTTGCTTTGTTGTTGCGTAACCGCTTGTTGTGGTTGCGGTTTGTTTTGCTGTTGCGTAACCGGTGGCTGCACCTGTGGTTTGGTTTGTGTAACCGTGGGCTGTGTTGTTGCGGCAGTTTGTGTAAATGACTGCTCGGTAGGCACTTTTATAATACCGCCAATTTTAAGCGGCGCGTTATTATTAAACTGTATGATATTTTTAGGGCTTACATTATAGCGGCGACCGATAGAATAGTAATTGTCTTTAGGGTCAAGTTTGTGCAGAACCACTTTTTTGCCGTTCAGGTTTTCAACTCCAACGGAGTCTACAACAGGATTTGCAAAAACGGATATAGAAAGTGTGAGTAGGGGAGCGAACAATAAAAAAAATTTTAATTTCATAATAAATTATAATACAGTAACTTATAAGTGTAAAACTATCAGTGTTGATCTTTCTTTTAAATAGATCAGGTTATTCTTATGTACTACAAACGCCTCGGGCTGCAATTTTTGTATATCGCTGTTCAACAAATCCTGGTAAACAATCGCGCCTTTATCGTTAATAATATATAAGTGCTGTTTGATTTTTTCTTGAAAAAACGTGTGCAAAGATACAATTCTATAACTATTGTGCTCCATATAATGCACCGTATTTCCATAAGGTTCGGCAGGCAATGTCAGCCCTTTTAAAAAAGCAGCGGGCAGCAGTTGCGGGCTGTTAATGTTGTTACGTAATACAGTATCTATTAAAGGTTCGTAAGCCCTTAATGTTTCGCCGGTTTTAATATCGACCAAAAATAATTTTTTAGGCTGTATCTGAGCATTATATACAACCGGACCATTGGCCGATAAATGGTCAAAAGCCAGGGTATAATTGCTCCAGCG
Organism: Mucilaginibacter sp. P4_E8; assembly: GCF_056401495.1. NCBI lineage: Bacteria > Pseudomonadati > Bacteroidota > Sphingobacteriia > Sphingobacteriales > Sphingobacteriaceae > Mucilaginibacter > Mucilaginibacter sp. P4_E8. The sequence continues at coordinate 65,942 of NZ_JBFUJG010000006.1, read as the reverse complement.
GGTTTCGCCGGTAATGCCGTTAATGGCTATAAGACCTTTATGTACCGGCCCTGTTGTTGATTGGTAGTTATGCACCAGCAATACTTCATTATATGCGGCCTCAATGCCGGTGAGCCAGCGTTCGGGAGTGGTAACATCTTTAAAATTAACGTGGCCGTTAAGCAGGTTCACAGCGCCAAAAGCTACTTTTTTTTCTTCGCTGTTCCGTAATTCAACAAACAAAGTGGCGCTTATTTCGTCAATTTCCATACGCCATATAGGCCAGTTAAATTGTTCGTTAATATAAGGTAGCTGCTTTGTCATAAAGTGTGCAAATATGCTCATTAAAATCAAATCTGTTTATATTTACAAAACATTGCAACTAAGCCGTTGTTAAACATTAAAATCACTATTTATATATGAATGCTAAAGAAATAAGTCTGGAAGAAAGTAAAGTAAAACCTGTTGTTGACCATTTGAACGACCTGTTGGCCAATTACCATATTCACTACCAAAAGCTGCGCGGATGCCACTGGAACATTAAAGGTCAAAACTTTTTTACGCTGCATTTAAAGTTTGAAGAATTATATACTGCTGCGTTGGTTACCATTGATGAACTTGCCGAAAGGATCCTTACTTTAGGTAAACCTCCTTACAGCACTTTTAAAGATTATATTGAAACATCAGAAATTAAAGAAATACAAACCATTGGTTTAAAGGATACCAAAATGGTTAAAGCCATTATTGATGATATCGCTGCTTTAATTGCAAAGGAAAGGGAAATACTGGATATTACTGCCGAAGCCGGCGATGATGGTACTAATGATATGGTAAACCGCTTTATGCAGTTTAACGAAAAAAATACCTGGATGCTGCGTTCGTTTGTTAACGAAGACTAATTGCATCTAAATAATTATGAAGCCTCCCGACTACATCGGGGGGCTTTTTTATGCCATTTTACCCGCATTAACAGGCAGCGCAATCGTTTGAGTAGAATAAACAGCCGAATACTTTTGATTTAAAGAAGATACGTTGTAGAATTGTTGAACCAAAAAAAATAAAGCCTTGAAAGTAATACATAGCGTACACCCCGAAGATTTTAAAAGTTATCAAACGGCACAAATAAGGGAGCGGTTTTTAATTGATCAGTTGGTGCAAACCGATAAGCTGAACTGCACTTATACTCATTATGATCGCATGATAGTTGGCGCGGCGCATCCGGTAGCTAAATCGATCGAACTTGAAAATTACCCTAACCTGCGTGCCGACTATTTTTTAGAGCGCCGGGAGATAGGTATCATCAACGTAGCCGGCGATGGCGAGGTAACTGCCGATGGCAAAACATTCCAGGTAAATAAGCTCGATTGCCTTTACATTGGTAAAGGAACAAAAAGCGTAACATTTGCCAGTAAGAACAGCGCGCAACCAGCGGTATTTTATATTCTTTCGGCCCCGGCACATGCGGTTTATCCTACTACATTAATGACCAATGCCGATGCTGCAAAAGTTCATACGGGCTCAAACGAAACTGCCAATAAACGCACCATCAATAAATACATACACCTGGAAGGCATAAAAAGCTGTCAGCTGGTAATGGGCCTTACCATACTGCACGAAGGCAGTGTTTGGAACACCATGCCTGCTCACGTTCATGACCGCCGTATGGAAGCTTATTTTTATTTTGATGTACCCGCCGGGCAGAAAATATTCCACTACATGGGCGAAGGCCAGGAAACACGCCATATCCTGATGGATAATTATGACGCGGTGGTATCGCCGCCATGGAGCATCCACTCGGGCAGCGGTACGGCCAGCTACAGTTTTATTTGGGGCATGGCAGGCGAAAACCTGGACTATACCGATATGGACCCCATTGCTATACCTGACATCAGATAATCAATATATCATTTAAAAAATATAACAAACATTGGAAAATTCATTTTCATTAGCCGGTAAAGTGATCGTAGTGACCGGTGGTACCGGCATACTGGGCGACGCATTTGTAAACGCGATAGTTGAAGCAGGGGGCGCGGTAGGCATACTGGGCCGAAAAAAAGAGGTAGCCGAAGAAAGGGCGGATGCTATCAACAAAAATGGTGGTAAAGCCATTGCTTTGGTGGCCGACGTGCTGAACGAAGAAGAACTTGTAGCTGCTAAAAATAAAATAGTGGATGCATTTGGTCGTGTTGACGGACTGGTGAATGGTGCAGGAGGTAACATGCCCGAAGGTGTTTTGGCACCCGAGGAGGATATTTTTAAAATGAATATTGCGGGCATGAAAAAGGTAATGGACCTCAACACCTGGGGTACTATTATCCCTACACAGATATTTGGCGAGGCTATCGCTAAAACTGCTGGTGCAGGCAGTATTGTAAATATATCATCCATGAACTCCAAACGCGCCATAACCAAAGTGCTGGGTTATAACATTGGCAAGGCCGCGGTTGATTGCTATAACCAATGGTTTGCGGTGGAGCTGGCCAATCGTTATGGCGATAAGATCAGGATGAACGCGCTGGCACCTGGCTTTTTCCTGACCGAGCAAAATCGTAATTTATTAACCAAACCCGAAGGCGGGTACACCCAAAGGGGCGAACTGGTGATCAAACAAACCCCCTTTAAACGTTTTGGCCATGCCGACGAATTAAAAGGCGCGCTGACCTGGTTATTAAGTGATGCCTCGGCATTTGTAACCGGATCAATGATATGTGTTGACGGCGGTTTCTCCATATTTGGTGGAGTATAAGAAATAAATTTTTTGTTCCCCTCTTGAGAGGGGGCGGGTAAGATTGTGATGTAGCAGGGGTGTGTTAATCTGTAAGTAGCATAACACACCCCTGCCATTATACAAAGCCTGCGCTTCCCACTCAAGAAGGGGACAAAACACAAGCTTAAAAACATTATATTTGCWTAAACGCACCTTTATGAACCTGAAGTTAGCTATAATAGCCTTGTTGATGAGCACCGGTTTAGCGGCCAGTGCCCAAACTGTTACGCTCGATTATTATTTTAACCACGAAGTACATAAAGATGCCGCTGGGCAACAGGTACGTTTTCATTACTTGTGGGGTGAGAAACAAAATACAGGGTTCTCCATTTTTGGTGAAGCTTTTACAACAGCAGGCGCCAAGTTAGATTCCCTTGACCAGGCACCAACCACTGATAATTTAAAAGATGTATCCATCTATATTATTGTTGATCCTGATAGCAAGAAGGAAAGCCCCGCGCCCAATTATATGGAGCCAAAGGATGTAGAGCAAATTGCCAAATGGGTAAAAAAAGGCGGTGTGCTGTTACTGATGGCTAACGACAGCGCCAATGTGGAGCTGCCTCATTTTAATACCCTTGCTGCCAAATTCGGGATGCATTTTAATAATGATCTGCAAAACCATGTAATTGATGATGCGCACTTTGAGGATGGTGCCGTAAAAACAACGGGTAACCAGGTATTTAAAACAGCCCACAAAATATACATGAAGGATGTGTGTTCCATAGGCTTAAGCGGCCCTGCAACGTCAGTCCTGAAAAACAGTAGTGGTGCTACTATCATAGCCAGCGCTAAATATGGTAAAGGCACCGTAATTGCCATTGGCGATCCCTGGTTATATAATGAATACACCAACGGCAGGCTCCCAGCCGGTTACGAGAACGATAAAGCTGCAAGCGATGTGGTACAGTGGTTACTGCAGCAGGTACCGGGTAAGTAAATGTCAGCAGATTAACGGTAGCGTTTGGTGAACAGATAATAATATAACTGATATCTGACATATATTTTTGCTTAGTGAGGCAGTAGGTAGTATATTTGCTTTGCAGCATGATGTTCATCCCGCTGCGTATTATTTTCCTGTGGTGTAATGGTAACACTTCTGATTCTGGTTCAGACGATCGTGGTTCGAGCCCATGCAGGAAAACGGATTGGGCAAGCATGAATTTTCATCGCTTGCCCAATTTTTTTATACGCCCTGAACAAACACTCTTATATAAAGGGTTGTGGGTCATAACCGCAAAATAAATATAAAATTTCATCCTGTCCCAGGCATCAGAACGCCCGGCTCACCGATTATTTTGTCTGACTCACCCAGTTTGTGATTGCCCCTAATCTATTACCGCAATACCTTTGAACCGAAAATTAAACAGTTTTCGACAAAATAATTGAATTCAAAGTATGGAAAATTTAAATATCCCCAACCCGAGGGATTTTGTATGTACACTCTGAAGGAAGCGATCTCGTCATCATAAAAAAATGGAAAATATCAAAAAAACAAAAGGAAGTAGAGTTGTAAAAGTTGCAGCTGTACAAATCAGCCCGGTGTTATACAGTTGTGAAGGGACAGTTAAAAAAATTATCAATAAAATTGGTGAGCTGGGAGAAAAAGGTGTACAGTTTGCAACCTTTCCAGAGACTATTATTCCCTATTACCCGTATTTCTCTTTCATCCAGGCTCCCTACATCATGGGAAAACAACACCAACTCCTGATGGATGAGGCGATCGTAGTTCCATCTGCTGATACAGAGGCTATTGGGCAAGCCGCTAAATTGGCCAACATGGTCGTATCGATCGGTGTTAATGAACGAGATGGTGGCTCCATATATAATACGCAGCTATTGTTTGATGCAGACGGAACCTTGATCCAGCGGAGACGCAAACTTACACCCACCTACCATGAGCGCATGGTTTGGGGACAGGGAGATGCTTCCGGATTACGTGCGGTTGACAGTGCAGTCGGGCGTATAGGTCAGTTGGCTTGTTGGGAGCACTACAATCCGCTATTCCGATACGCTATGATAGCTGACGGTGAGCAGATCCACTCTGCAATGTATCCAGGATCTTTTTTGGGCCCATTGCACAGTGAGCAGACAGAAATTAATGTCCGCCAGCATGCCCTTGAATCAGCCTGTTTTGTAGTTTGTGCGACCGGTTGGCTTGATGCCGACCAACAGGCTCAGATTGCAAAGGATACAGGTGGCCCTATTGGCCCAATTTCAGGAGGTTGTTTCACTGCCATTATAGCCCCTGATGGGCAAATAATCGGTGAACCATTAAAATCGGGTGAAGGTGAAGTAATTGCTGATATAGATTTTGCTCAAATAGATGCGCGTAAGCGACTAATGGATGCAAACGGCCACTACAGCCGACCTGAATTAGTTAGTTTGCTTATCGACCGTACCCCGGCAACTCATGTTCAAGAACGAAAAATATATGGCCAGCCAACCGCTGAAAATGGACAATTCCTATCAGACATTAAAATCGTCAAAAATGAAAACGCTTAATATTTTAACCAGAACATTATTACAGGGAATATTGGCTTTGCAGTTTACGATTGCTGCTGCACAGGGCGTATCAAAATCGGATGTAAAAAACGATGAGAGCATCCGACCGTTCAAGGTTAATTTTTCAAATGCCGATTTGAAAAACCTTCGCCAACGTATTTTAGAAACAAGGTGGCCGGAAAAAGAAACTGTTACTGATCAGTCTCAGGGCGTACCGTTGGCGACAGTTCAGCAACTGGCACACTATTGGGCGACAGATTACGATTGGCGCAAAATAGAGACAAAACTGAATGCCTTACCGCAATTTGTGACTAACATTGATGGCCTTGACATTCACTTTGTCCAGGTTCGTTCAAAACATAAAAATGCACTACCCTTAATCGTATCGCATGGTTGGCCGGGCTCACTGCTTGAGCAGATCAAGCTTATCGAACCGCTGACGAATCCAACTGCTTATGGTGGAAAAGTCGAAGATGCGTTCGACGTGATCATACCGTCAATGCCTGGATATGGTTTTTCAGGCAAACCAACAACTACCGGTTGGGGGCCAGAGCGTATGGCCCGGGCCTGGAATGTGCTAATGAAACGCCTTGGATACAAAAGTTACGTTGCCCAGGGTGGCGACTGGGGGGCGTTTGTGGTAGACCAAATGGGCTTGCAGGCACCCGAGGGATTACTTGCCATCCACACCAATATGCCGGCTACAGTGCCGGCATATGTTGATAAGGCACTTTTGGCTGGTGCACCGATGCCATCAGGTTTGTCAGCTCCGGAACAGCGTGCTTATGAGCAACTCGTAAGAACGTTTAAACAAGTCGACTATGCGAGACTGATGGGATCTCGTCCGCAAACCTTGTATGGCATTGCGGATTCACCGGTGGGCCTTGCCTCATGGCTCTTAGATCATAATGATGCTGATAGCCAGCCGGCAGCTACAGTTGCTGCGGGTCTTAACCGAACTACCAGCAGTACTGGAGAACTGACCCGGGATGAGATTCTGGACAATATCACACTTTATTGGCTTACAAACACTGGTGTTTCGGCATCCCGTCTTTATTGGGAATATAAAGGAGGCTTTTTCAACGCCAAGGGAGTTAAGATCCCGGTAGCTGTAACAGTTTTTCCCGGTGAGCAATATGAGGCTCCCCGGAGCTGGACAGAGCAGGCTTATCCTAATCTTATCTATTATAACCAGGCCCCAAAAGGAGGGCATTTCGCAGCATGGGAACAACCACAACTCTTTGCTGAGGAATTAAGGGCAGCTTTTAAATCATTACGCAAATCTTAACCGAAGGGCAACCTCAAACTGGTTGCCCCTCTATAACCAGTAGGAATGAAACTAAGGACAAGTATCTCCGCTGATCAACAAGTCGTGAATTATTAAAATAAAAGAAATGAAACCATATAAAAAACTCCTTTTAAGCCTACTTACTATTTTTAGTTTAACGTTACTCTTTATTCCAGGCCAGGCGATAGCGCAGCAGACCGGAATCGTACGCACCGATCTTCAGCGGCATGATATCAGTGTTGCCGGACACGAGGCTATTCAGGTGCGCGTAGACTTTAAACCCGGTACTGCTTTTGGAATGCATGCCCATCCGGGCGAAGAAATTATCTATGTACTGGAAGGAACATTGGAATATGAGATTGAAGGCGAGCGCCCGGTAACGCTTAAGGCAGGGGATGTGTTTTTTGTGCCGGCCGGTAAAAACCATTCGGCCAAAAATGTAGGTAAAGTGAATGGTGCAGAACTCGCAACCTATATTGTTGAAAAAGGGAAACCGCTCCTGGTTTTAAAAAAATAACGCAATTGCAAATAATTTTTGACGCCCGGTAGGGATAGAATAATTGGTACCGGGGCGCTGCACAGGCAGTGACTTTTCATAACCTGCAGATTTTTCATTTTTATGGTGTTTTCCAGTCATTGTCCGTCAAAACAGGATTGAACTCGATAGAAGTGGTGGTTGTGGTAATCCTGGTTTTGCCGTCAGAAGATTCTGTAGTGGCAGGGTAGGTGATACCATCTGTTTTAGTGAAACCTTTGTATATGGATATATTGGGTAAATTGACGAATGTGCCAGCCAAGCGCGATACCGGTGGTGCCGACAGCGAACAAGGCAGGGCGCATTAACTTTAACATCATTTGCCTCATGGTCAATGAAACCTTACATTTTGAAAACCTATGGTAGCCTGGCAATTTAACAAGGAATTGTACTGCATCATCAATCAGCTATCGTTTATTTTAAACTGTTTACTTTTAATGATTATTGATTAAAAAATAAATCTCTTTCTATACGATAGCACGAGGCTGGCTTTTTATATTTTAACATGCAACTTGTTGATTCTGTATTCGTATACAACATCACCGATCCGTTATTTATCTGTTGCCGGTAAGGCTCATATTTAATATTTGTTTGTTGATGATTAAGACCCGGGCGCTCGTTCACCTGTTTAAGTTTGTTGTACTTTTTACTTGGTTCGTTATACCGGTTAGTAGCTTTGCTCAGCACCAAAGTCTCAAGTTCGAACATCTGGGTACGAGAGAGGGATTGTCACAAATTGATGTAAGCTGTATAGTCCAGGATAGCCGGGGGTTTATGTGGATTGGGACTGGAAATGGGTTAAACCGGTATGACGGATACAAATTTATTAACTACCGTCATGACCCTGAAGATAACAATTCGCTGAGTAATAACGTGATCAGTGACATAGCGATTGATCACACTGGCAATATATGGATAGCCACCAAGAGCGGCTTAAACAAACTGGAAATAAGATCTGGACGGTTCACACGATACCTGCATGATGAAAATTCTGCTCACAGTTTATCAGCTAACACCATTAATAAGATAGTACTGGATTTCAGGGATAATGTATGGATTGCTACTCAAAGTGGCGGCCTGGATTATTTTGACAGAGCAAAAGGCATATTTCAGCATCATGTTCACAATGATGCCGACCCGCTTAGCCTGAGTAATAATAACGTTCACGCAGTACTTGAAGATTCGCGACATCGTTTATGGGTTGGGACCGCATCAGGAGGGTTAGAGCTTTATCATCCCGCTGATAATACCTTTTTAAAATTTGGAACTACATCTCCGGTAACCCTAGCTGGTACCGGACATAGTATTACCTGCATGTATGAAGACAAAACGCGTTTTTTGTTTTTGGGTACAGAATCTGAAGGTATTTTTCGTTTTGACATGGATAATAAATCATTCAGTCATTTTAAAAACATAGTACCCCCCCGTAGAGGAGCCTCTGTAAATACCATTAACAGTTTAAACAAAGATGATTCGGGTAATTTGTGGGTTGGCATGGAGCATGGAGGGATAACCGTGTTGAATAGAACCAACGGTGAGTTTTATAAGTATCAGCACGACGAAATAGATGATAACAGCATCAGGGGTACCAATATTAACGCGCTTTGTAAAGATAAAGCAGGCAATATGTGGGTGGGCGCTTTTGGCGGAGGAATTAATCTATATAAAAAAGCAACGGCCAGTTTTCCAATGTACCGGCATAATTCATCTGCCGGGAGTTTATCCAGTAATTTTGTACTGGATATCTTTGAGGACAGGGACAGGCAAATCTGGATTGGGACGGATGGCGGAGGACTTGATCAATTTGACCGCCGGAACGGGTCTTTTATTCACCATCAGCAACAACCTGCGGGTAAAAATGGCATAGCGGGCAATTATATTTTAGTTACCAGGCAGGCTGCTGACGGCCGCTTATGGATAGGGACATGGGGCGACGGGCTGAGCATATATGATCCCACCACCCATTTATTCGAAAACTTAAAAAAAGATCCGGCTAATCCGCACAGTATCGGTGGAAACAATGTTTATAGCATTCTTCAAACCAAGGATAAGAATACCTGGTTGGGTACTTTTAACGATGGCCTGGACTGTTATAATCCCACGACCAGGCAGTTTAAACATTTCAGGTACAATGCGCTTGATCCACATAGTTTAAGCAGCGACCGGATTTACGATTTATGTGAGGATCATTTTGGTAACTTATGGATAGGAACAAATGATGCCGGCCTTGACCTGTTAGATCGTAAAACCGGTAAATTCAGCCATTTTAAACACAATGATAATAATAACAGCTTAAGCAATAATACCGTAACCGATATTTTTGAAGATAGCAAGGGAGGTTTATGGCTGTGTACCATTGGCGGATTAAATTTATTAGATGTGGCAAGTCGTCATTTTACAGTCTTTACTACTAAAAATGGCTTACCAAGTGATGTGATATACGCTATCAAAGAGGATAACAGCGGCAATCTGTGGATAAGCACGAACAATGGCATATCAAAATACGACCGTGCACAAAAAACTTTTACCAACTATACAACTGAAGATGGTTTGCAGGGTGATGAGTTTAAACCACATGCCGCGTTGAAAAGTAGTGATGGCCAATTGTTTTTTGGCGGCACAAATGGCTTCAACGCTTTTTATCCGTCCCGAATATTAAAACCGGCAAGCTTTTTGCCTTTAACAGTTACTTCCATACAGGTTTTTAACAGGCCGCTTGCTCCTGCAAGGGATAAAAAAGATCCTTCTCCTTTAAAACAAGATATTGCCGACACCAAAACAATAGCCCTGACCTATAAGCAATCTTTCTTCTCGCTTGAATACGCCGCGTTAGATTATGGTGCTGCTGATAAAAAGCAATATGCTTTTAAACTAGATGGATTTGATAAGGACTGGAACTTTGTTGGCGCCCGTAATACCGCATTTTATACCAATATACCTGCTGGAAAATACCTGTTTAAAATCAAATACCGGAACAATTCGGGGCTTTGGTCGCCGGTAAAGACGGCGCTGCAGATTACCATTGTGCCACCATTTTGGCTCACATGGTGGTTTAAATTATTAGTATTGCTCGGTATAGCCGTAGCGCTGTTTAGTAGCAATAGATACCGGATGCGTGTCAACAAATTGCGGCAACAGGTGCTGGAGCGGCAGGTAAGAGAGCGCACGGAACTGTTGGACCGAAAAACCATCGATGAGCACCGCGCCCGGGAACAGGCAGAACAGGCCCGGGAGGAAGCAGAACAGGCCAACGTAGCTAAAAGCCTTTTTTTGGCTACCATGAGTCATGAGATACGTACACCGATGAACGGCGTGTTAGGCATGGCCACCCTGTTGTCTGGTACATCGCTTACCACAGAGCAGCAGGAATATACAGAAACCATCAAGAATTGCGGTGACGCATTATTAAGTGTGATTAATGATATTTTGGATTTTTCCAAAATTGAAGCGGGACACATGGACCTCGATGAACAGGATTTTAATTTACAGAATTGTGTTGAAGGTGTAATGGATGTTTTTGCAGATAGTATATCCCGAAAAAACCTCGATTTAGTTTATTGTATAAGCGAAGAAGTGCCAGACGTTATATGCGGTGATGAATTGCGGTTGAGGCAAATACTCATCAATTTAATTGGTAATGCAGTAAAGTTTACAGACACGGGTGATATATTACTGGAAATTAAAATAGGTGATCCCGGTATAAACAAAACTAAATTGTTATTCCGTGTACAGGATACCGGTATTGGGATTGCTCCAGACAAATTAGGCCGGTTGTTCAAAGCATTTTCGCAAGGTGATTCCACTACGACAAGAAAGTACGGCGGAAGCGGTCTTGGACTTGCAATTAGTAAAAGACTGATTGAATTAATGGGGGGAGAGATTGACGTAATGAGCACGCCTGGTTCTGGAACAACCTTTTGCTTTAGTATCCCTTTGAAACAAGAGGGTGCAATATCCGCTGATCGGGCTACCCATTTGCCGGTTTGGAAGGATAAACGGACTTTGATTGTAGACGATAATGCGATCAGTCGTGGCATGATACAAATGCGACTGGAGAAATATGGATTGATAACCTTGGTTGCAGAATCGGGTAAACAGGCAATAAAATTGTTATCGGAGAATCCTGAGGTGGAATTGCTGATAACGGACTTAAATATGCCCGGAATGAGTGGACTTGACCTGGCGAAAATGGCCCGGGCGACTAACCCTTCGCTGCGCATTATTTTGCTTAGTTTAGTGGGTAATGAACATCAGGGAGCTAATTACCACTTTATTGATGCTGTTTTAAACAAGCCCATAAAATACGATGCCTTGTATAAGGTTATTGGGAATCAATTTATGGGCTTTGCTTTGCCTGAAGCAGAACCTGATCTTGATCAAAAAGTGATTTTTTCCGTTGAATTTGCTCAAAAGTATCCGATCGACATCCTGATCGCCGAGGATAATCTGATCAATCAAAAACTGGCTGTTCACTTGTTAAAAAAGATGGGCTATGAACCTGATGTTGCTTTAAACGGTGCCGAGGTTTTGTGTATGTTACAAAGGAAGGATTACGGCCTCATACTGATGGATGTTCAGATGCCGGAAATGGATGGTTATGAAGCAACGAGAAGGATTAGAAAGGAAAGTGTATTCCAGCCGGTTATTATTGCCATGACGGCAAATGCAATGCCGGGAGACCGGGCCATATGCCTGAAGGCCGGAATGGACGATTACCTGAGCAAACCGATCAACCTGAATGCCCTAATATCGGTTTTGAAAAAATGGAGTAAAGAACCTCTTCGTAAAATAAGGTATCTGTAAACGCCTGTTTCTGCATAAATAAGGTCGGCGGGATGATTAATTCAGGAACCCATAACGATGTCTGTACACCACTTCGGGTTTTAATTATGGGCGATTGACTTATAGGTGGTATTGGTTGTTTAAAAATAATTCAATAAGTAATAACGTAATTCAAATTTGCTACAGATTTATAGGGTATAATCGCCGGGTAACATGCCTTGCAATTAAAAGGGTTAGATTTTTAACTTTGATCATTATGAAATGGATCACCCGAGAACATCCCAAGATTGACCGTATCGCCTGTCCCTGGCTGATCAAACGCTTCATTGATCCTGAAGGCGAGATCATCTATGTACCATTAGATCAGGTGCTGGTTAAATCGAAAGAGTTGGATGCGATTCCTTTTGATGTGCCTGATGTAGAATATAGCCACTACGAAGACCAGTGTTCATTTGATTATTTTCTGAAAAAGCATCGCTTAAAAGACGATGCTTTGTTTCGAATTGCAGCTATCGTTCGTGGTGCAGATACCGACCGCTTTGATTTTGCTCCTCAGGCTGCAGGTTTATCCGCCATATTCTTAGGATTGGCACAAAATATTCAGAACGATCATGAATTGCTGGAACTCGGTATGAAAATATATGATGGTTTGTATACCTGGGCAAAGTATTTATATCAGCAAAAGCATACTCAGGAGCCTGTGGGGCAGCTGTGGCTGGAATTATTCAATAAATTTCTGGTGCAAAAGGGTTCTAAAAAGACGCCTAAATGGGCAAAGGAAATCAAAGCAATGATCCAGGATCAGATCGATACCAATATGAGCTTAAGTTTGCAACAGGTATCTGAGGAACTGGAGATCAACCCCGCCTACTTATCCCGGGAGTTTTCCAAATATTTTGAGAACCTTTCCTTTGGAGATTACATACGAAAAATGCGGATTGAAAAGGCCATGAACCTGATGGAAACTACCGATTATTCCCTTGCGGAGATCGCCTATCTGACCGGCTTTTCCGATCAAAGCCACTTCAACCGGATCTTTAAGAAACAAATGAGCATGAAAGCATCCGAATACAAAAAAAATCTGGCCAAAAAGTAAAACGAGTTCTACCCAGGTAAAAACCGTTCTATTTTGAGGCCGGAAATTATCATAGCATTGTGCCTACAAATACCAGTACTGGATTTCCAGATATGAAATATCCCGTTTTACCCATTTATTCAAAGATCAGCCTGCTTGCAGGTATACTCCTTTGTTTTTTACTGCCTGAACGAGCCGCTGCACAGCAAGGTAAGCCATACCTTGATTCCCTGCTCCGGACCGCAGCGGCCAATTATCCCCTGATCAAAGCCAAGAAACTGCAAACACAAGCCTTACAATATGCGGTGAAGTATAAGCAAAATGGTTTGATCCCTTCGCTGAATGCCTCTTACCAGGTTGATTATGCCACCGCCAATAATATTACGGGGATGATCTACCCACAGTATATCACACCGATCAGCGGCCCACCCAGCAAGGGAAATGATTACAGTGGCGTGCCCGGCAGCGCCGCAGCACTTAACCTGCAATGGGAACCCATCACTTTTGGTCAGCGTGGTGCCGAAATTGATCTCGCTAAAGGTAGGCTGCAATATGGCCAGGCGGATGAGAATTTAACCTTATTTCAGCACCAGGTCTACGTGATCAGTGCCTGGCTAAATTATTTACTGGTCAATGACCTGATCAAGGTTTATCAGTCCAATATCGCTAAATCGGCCTTCAACTTAAAACAGGCTCAAACCTTAGTGGTCAGTGGCTTAAGGCCCGGAACAGACTCTTCCTCCTTTCATTCCGAATACACCAGGGCAGAAATGCAGCTGATCGCTTTTGAAAGGCAAAGAGATTCTACACTAATTGCGCTTAAAGAACTGGTCGGCGGTAAATTACCGGATGGTTTGCCAGTTGATTCTTCGCTCTTCAGCCATCTTCCGGCCATTGCTTTGGCTGATACTTCAACAGCCGACCACCCGGAGGTACAATTAGGAAAGGCGAATGTCAGCGCGAATGAGCTGACCTTAAAATCATTAAAGAAAAGCATCCTGCCCCGCTTAACCCTTTGGAGCACTGGATACGGCCGGGGTTCGGGTATCGGTGCTGATGGTTCGGTCAATTCCAATGATGGCTGGCGTTTCCAACGGTATAACTACGGCGTGGGCGCCCAGATCGCTTTCCCGATACTGGAAGTTTTCAGACAAAAGCCACTGTGGAAACAACAGGAACTCATTACCGCATCCAGCCGTGAACAGCTGGCGCAAACCGAACTGCACCTGAACACACAAAAGGAGATCGCAGCATCCAACTTTCAAAAGGCCTTACAAACAGCCAGGCTGGCACCGCAGCAATTCCACTCCGCCGAATATTCCTACAAAGCCATCCAGTCGAGGTATAAATCCGGCCTGATCAATTATTACGATGTGATCCAGGCGCAGCAGCTCTTATTTCAGTCTGCGGCTACGGTGAAGATCGCTTATTATGGTGCCTGGCGGGCCCTGCTCAATGAGGCGGCCTATAGCGGTAGTCTCAACCTGTTTTTAAATCCATACGGCAAATGAATATTATTCAATTTTTATACGCCTCACTAAGAAAGCCGGTCACGATCATCGTGGCCGTCATTGCCCTGATTTTCTTTTCGGTTGTTTCCATCAAAACGATGCCGGTAGACATTTTTCCGAAGCTGGGGACACCGACCATTTACGTTGCCCAAACTTATGGTGGTTTATCAGCCGAACAGATTGAAGGTTTCGTGACTTCTTATTATGAATACCACTTTCTATATGTAACCGGTATTAAATCCGTGGAAAGCAAAACCATACAGGGTGTTACTTTATTAAAGCTCAACTTTTACGAGGGCACCGATATGGGGCAAGCCACCGGTGAGGTAGTATCTATGGTGAACCGGGCAAGGGCCTTTATGCCGCCTGGAACCGTGTCGCCCTTTGTCACCCGTTTCGATGGCGGCAGCGTGGCTGTTGGCCAACTGGTTTTCAGCAGTCCAACCCGGTCTTTAGCCGAAGTGTCGGATCTGGCCCTGTTTAAGGTTAGGCCCATGTTCTCCACATTGCCTGGCGTTTCCGCGCCGCCGCCATTTGGCGGTAACCAGCGCTCTGTGCTGATTAAAGCGGATCCCAATAAATTACGCAGTTATGGTATCAGTCCCGAGGAACTGGTTACTGCTATCGCGAAAGGAAATACCATCCTCCCGGCGGGTAACCTGCGGGTGGGCGACCAGATGCTCATCGCGCCTCAAAATACGGTCGTGGATAATATTCAGGACCTGGGCAATATTCCTGTAAAAACAGGCAGTGGCCCTGCCATTTACGTGCATGACCTGGCGCAGGTGGATAATGGTGCTGATATTACCGCAGGTTATGCCTTGATCAATGGCAAGCGTTCGGTTTATATCCCGGTAACTAAAAGGGCCGATGCTTCTACCTGGGATGTGGTACAGAAAGTAAAAGCCGCTATACCGGATATGCAGGCTGCCATACCGGCGGATATTAAAGTCAGTTATGAGTTTGACCAATCGGGTTATGTGATCAATTCCATAAAAAGCCTGATGACAGAAGGTATTTTAGGGGCATTATTAACTGGTTTAATGGTGCTGCTGTTCCTGCGCGATTGGCGCGGTTCGCTCATTGTAGTTTTAACCATTCCGCTCGCCTTGCTTTCCGCAGTGATCTGCCTGAAGCTGTTTGGTCAAAGCATCAATATCATGACGCTGGGTGGCCTGGCTTTGGCTATCGGCATATTAGTGGATGAGGCGACGGTTACTATCGAAAATATCCATCACCACCAGGAAAAAGGGGAGCAGAAAGGCCGGGCGATCCTGGATGCCTGTAAGGAGATCGCTTTACCAAAACTATTGATCCTGTTGTGTATCCTGGCTGTGTTTTTTCCGGCCTTCTTTATGTCGGGTATCCCTAAGGCGATGTTCCTGCCGCTTTCCCTTTCGGTTGGTTTTGCGATGATCGCTTCCTTCTTGTTATCGCAGTCATTTGTGCCGGTGATTGCCAACTGGCTGTTTAAAGATAAACCGACCGAAAACGTGGGAGAAGGCAAACGCATGACACGTTTTAAAGAAAGACATGAACGGCTGATTCATCGCCTTTCACCGGGCAGAAATATTTTGATACCTGTTTATATCATACTTTCCATTGCCTTAGCCGGATTGCTATTCTTTACGGTCGGTAAAGAGTTGTTTCCCAAAGTGGATGCAGGACAGTTTCAGGTAAGATTAAGGTTAAAGGAAGGCTCACGCATCGAGCGGACAGAACAAAGCACCAAACAATTACTGCATCTGATCGACAGCCTCTCCGGCGGCAACAAGATCGCCATTTCCTCTGCCTATGTTGGCCTGGTGGGTTCAAGCTATCCGGTCAGTGTGATCCATCTATGGACCAGCGGGCCGGAAGAAGCTTTGTTAAAAGTTAAATTCATTTCAGGTGCCGGCATTCATCTGGATGATTTTAAGGAACGCGTACGTCAGGCCGTCAATAAACAAATGCCCGGATCACATATTTCTTTTGAACCGGCTGACCTCGTGGAGCAGGTCATGAGCCAGGGAACAGGAACACCGGTGCAGGTACAGGTATTGGGTAAAAGCCTGGCACAGGACCGGGACTTTGGAAAGAAGATCGTTGAACGGCTGAAAACATTACCATACCTGCGGGATGTTGCCTATAGCGCGCCACAGGGTTACCCAGCCATGAAAATTGAATTTGACCGGGTGAAACTGGGTCAGTTAGGATTAACCGTAGAAGATGCCGGAAAGTCACTGGCTGCTGCTACTTCTTCCAGTCGTTTTACGCAACCTAATTACTGGGTTGATAAAGCAGCTGGGACAGCCTACCAGGTACAGGTGCAGGTACCGGAACTGATTATGAACGATCCGGGACAGGTGGATAATATCCTGTTGAGTTCCAACAATGGTAAACAGGTGTATATGCGGGATGTAGCTACCTGGAAAATGGGCAATACGGAGGGCGAGTTTGACCGTTTAAACCAAAAGCGTTTTATCACTATTACAGCCAACCTGCAAGGTAAAGCGCTGGGCACAGCCATCCATGATATCGATAAGATCATTGGTGAAACAGGCAAACTTCCGGAAGGTATGAAGATCCAGCAGCCGGGACAAGCAGAAGTGTTTTTACAAACTTTTCAGGAATTGCAAAACGGTATCCTGCTCGCTATTGTGGTCATCTTTCTGTTGCTGGCGGTAAACTTCCAGTCGTTCCGGTTGTCGTTGGTGATCATCTCAGTTATTCCTGGCATTTTAGCGGGTAGCCTGCTGCTGTTATGGATCTGTGGCAAAACGTTGAATATACAATCCTATATGGGCTGTATCATGGCGGTTGGTGTGGCGGTAGCCAATGCCATCCTGTTTGTCACCCAGGCAGAAAAGCATAGAAGCGAAAAACTAAGTGAACCCTATTTACAGGGGATCAAAGACCGGATCAGACCTATCTTAATGACCAGTTTGGCGATGATCGCCGGGATGATCCCGATGGCTTTGGGCTTTGGCGAGGGTGGCGACCAGACATCGCCATTAGGCACAGCAGTGATCGGTGGCCTGATCTTTTCCATGTTCTCCAGCCTGATCATATTGCCTTTAATTTACCAGTCGTCCATCGGGAACCGTCCTGTACCTGTTATCTCCTTAGACCCTGATGATCCTGCAAGTAAGTATCACCTTTTAACCGAAAATCAATCATGAAAGCTATATATTATATACTCTTAGTTCCTGTTTGCCTGCTGGCAGCTTGTGGTGGCAATCAAACTGAAAAAGCCGCCCCGCAGGGTCTGCCAGAAAAACCCGCGGTTAAACTGATCACACTGAAGCTGGAGCCGGTTTCCAATAAACTGAATTTAACCGGAGAAATTATTCCCTTTGACCGTGCTAACATTTATGCCCGTACACCAGGCTATGTAAAAGAAGTGAAAGTAGATATCGGTTCAAAAATAAGTAAAGGGCAGGTGCTGTGTATCCTGGATGCTCCTGAATTAAAGGCGGCACAAGCCCAAAGTCAAAGTAACAGCATGGGTGCTAAGTCTAAATATGAATCCAGCAAGTCGACTTATTTAAGGTTGTTGAAGGCGGCACAAACGCCCGGTGCTGTGGCAGATAACGAACTGGAAATTGCACGCAACCAGATGCTTACAGACAGCTCGGTTTACCAGGCCTCCCGTTCAGCTACACAAGCCAACAAAGCAATAGAGGACTACCTGCTGATCCGTTCGCCTTTTAATGGCGTGGTGACCGCAAGAAATATATTTAAAGGCGATTTTGTAGATAATACCGGCAAAACACTGTTATTCCGTGTAGAAGATAACTCGTCTTTAAGAGTTGATGTAGCCGTACCCGAAGCCTTTAATTCAACTTCCTTAAAAGATAACGAAGCAACCTTTACCGTATCCGCCAATCCCGGACAGGTTTTCAAAGCTAAACTGGCCCGAAAATCAGATGCCATTGATCCGCAAACCCGGAGCGAAACCTGGGAGCTTACTTTTCCGAATGCGAACGGCTTGTTGAAACCCGGTATGTTCGCGCAGATCGTATTACCTGTCAGCCGCCCTAAAGAGGGTTTCCTTGTGCCTTTCAAAGCCGTAGTGACCACGCAGGAACGCAAGTTTGTGATCAAGGTAGAAAACGGAAAGACGAAATGGGTAGATGTTAAAACAGGGTTTACCGGCAAGGAAAAGACCGAGATCGCGGGCGACCTGAAACCCGGCGACCAGCTGGTAGCGCAGGCTAACGAGGAATTAAAAGAAGGTATAGTTGTTCAAATAAAACAGTAACATAATTGTGAAATAGATCACTCGTGAACGGCTAAAAATTGACCGTATTGCTACTCCCTGGCTCATTAACCGATCCTGTGATCTTGCAGATCGCAGAGATCATCCCTCAAATAGGTAACCACTGTAAGCCAAACCCCTGGCCACGCTTTTAAAGTTATCTCCCGAATTTAGGCTAACATGAGGAAATCTTTTTTTGAAGAGTTTTTGAATGCTATTAACCATAGAAGTACCGCCAGTTAAAAAGAGGCTGTCGATATTTTGGGGCTTGATACCGTTTTGCACCATAAACTCATCCAGGTAGTTTGCAATCCGGTCCACGTCTTTCGCGATAATTTGTTCATAATCAGGCAGGGGTATTTTCTCGTTAATTTTGATATCCATTTTTTGATAGCGAAACAAAGCAGTATCCGCCTTTGAAAGCGTGATCTTTGTTTTTTCGATGGATTGAAATACTGAATACCCCAGGTTATTTTCAATAAGCGTGATCAGATTTTTAAACTGCGGATCTTTGCCCGAAAAATAGTAGTAATCTTCAATATCTTTTTTAATGCGAAGCCCATTAAAGAAATTCATTTGTTCCCATGAGCAAATGTTTGCAAAAAGCGATTTTGGCACGCTTAATACTTTACCCGGAGTGGCTTCGTATTGGGTGTTTTTGCCGAAGTACGGCGTGCCTTTCTCCCACATAAAGGCGGAATCGAAGCTATCTCCTCCCACATAAATCCCTCCACTGGCCATCATATCATTCTTCCTGTCTTTGTTCCCAACCTTTTCAGGATCAAGCATCAAGTAGGTAAAATCTGTAGTACCTCCGCCAAGGTCAGCCACCAATACATTTTCCTTTTTTAAGAGGCTTCTTTCATAGGCAAAGGCCGCTCCGATGGGTTCAAATTGAAACCTGACGTCTACAAAACCGGCAATTTCTGCCGCTTTATTTAGTCGTGTCTGTGCTAACGTATCTTTCTTTACATCATCGTCATCAAAAAAAACAGGCCTCCCAATTACTGCTTTTCGGCAATCCTGCCCAATTAATTGATCTGCACGATCTTTCAGATCTTTTAAAATGATTGCTACAAGATCAGATGCATTATACTTCTTACTATGAATACGGGTTTCCGTGAAACTGCTCCTTGATAATACTTGTTTAATAGACTTAATAAAACGCCCTTTCATATTATCGTTAAGGTAGGCCGTAATTGCATCTTCCCCTACAACATAATTTGGGCCCTTTGCCGCATTAGGCTGATGATAGAAATAAATAAGCGAAGGAATAATAATCGTGTTCTGTATTTCTTTCGTTTCCTCGTCGTAAATTGCCAAGGCTGAGTTGGTTGTCCCAAAATCAATTCCGTATAAAAGCTTCTTCATATCAGGGGGAGATAAAACAGTAAAAATTTCAAGGGCGGCGAAGGTATAAAAAATAGCTGAATGCAATAGATATTTTCTTTTTTTAAATGTTTTTCCCCAGGATTAATCCTTTAGGTCAAGCCTTTTGAAACCTGCGGCAGTAAACTATTCATTGTGAGCAGTCGAAATCCAGGTTATAGGCAGTTTGGGCAAATGGTTAGAGGCTTAACCGAAAGACGTTATGATCTGCAGCATTGACAAAGGATTTTTTTGTTCAAAAGTCATTAGCTAATCAATCAATTTGTAGCCAAAACCACGAATATTGAGGATCTGAACGGAGGTATCCGTGAGCAAATACTTGCGGAGCCTGGTAATATAAACATCCATGCTGCGGGCATTAAACGGGTTATCATCTCCCCAGATTTTCAGTAATGCCGTTTTACGGTCAAGCAACTTGTTTTTATGGTCAATTAGTAATTGAAGCAGGTCGGCCTCCCGCTGTGAGAGACTAACGGCCTTTTCGTTGTCCACCAGTTCCAGTCGGTGATGATCAAACTGAAAATTGCCTACCATATTCACCATAACCGGCATAGAAGAACTATCAGCAGGTGCCTGAAAACCCTTTCTGCGATGAAGACTTTTCAGCCTTAATATTAATTCCTCCATGCTGAAGGGTTTTTTCATATAGTCATCTGCACCTGTTTCGAAGCCCTTGATGACATCCGCAATTTGTGTTTTGGCAGTCAGAAAAATAATAGGAACTAACTGATCCACTTTGCGAATGTCCGCTACCAGTGAAAATCCATCCTTGCGTGGCATCATCACATCTATGACGCATACATCAGGTTTGCTTTTATTAAAAAAACTCCAGCCTTCCACGCCATTTGCAGCAATAATCAGTTCAAAACCCCTGGCGTCTAAAGTTTCTTTAACTATCGCGGCTAAAACAGCTTCGTCTTCCACTAACAGCACTTTGATCTTATTCATTTTTGTGGGAATTGAATGGTAAAAGTAGTGCCAGAATTTAATTTACTTTTAACGGAAATGATGCCGTTTAAACTGGTAACCAGTTGTTTAACATAACTCAAACCAAGTCCGTAACCTTTAACTTCGTGCAAATCGCCTTGCGGCACTCTATAAAATTTGTCAAATATAAATGGTAAATGCAGATGGTCAATACCAGTGCCGTCATCCTGGATGATCAACTGCCAGCCTTTTTCAAAAGGGTTAATCTTTATGGTAACTTTTACATCTTCACCTCCGTATTTAATAGCGTTTTCCACCACATTAGAAATGATAGTATCTACAATATAGCTGTCGGTAAAAACTTCCTGTAAGCCTGAAGGATTCAAAAGTTCAATATGATAACCCGCATCCGGGGTAAACCTTTTCAACACCATATTAATTAATTCTTCAATATCCACCTGGTCTGGTTTGGCCAGTTTATCACCACTTTCATACCTCGTAATATCCAGGATACGGTCTACATTATGATCCAGTCTGTCCAGGATCTCCATGTTGATTTTCAGGTAGCGTTCGGCTTTTTCAGGTTCTGCGATACCACCATACCTGAATAAGGCTTCGTGTGTTGATTTTAAAATGGAGATCGGGGTCCGAAGTTCATGCGTGATATTGCTTATAAAATCATTTTTAATATGATCCAGTTGCATCTGCCGCCTGATGATGATCGACATATACCAAAGGCTACCCGCAGAAAGCATGATCAAAACGAGTGAAATGATGGCGGGGATGATATTCTGAGCAAGAAGAAGCCGGCCTGTGTTACTAAAAACTGCTTCTACGATAGGACTGCTTTTCGAATAATTAATATAAGCGGTTATTTTACCGGATGGAAGGTTTTGCCGGTTTTTTAACAATAAAAGGTTGAACGGTAAATCGATATTGTTCCTTTTTAATTCGTCTTTAAACAGGGCTTTCAATGTATCAAGCTTAATGGCATTCATCAATGTCGCCGACATGAACTGGGTTTCAGCTAGCATTACTTTTAAACGATATAAATTAGCCGGGTTTACCGGAACTTCTTCAATTTTAGCTGTATAAGGGTCATGTTTAGCATCCTTAGTAAATACTTTCAAATGTGCTGATGTGTCCTTTTCAATCACTTTTAATACCGATAAAAAAGGCGATGGCGATTTTAAGGAAAGCGGAAGCTCGCTTTTTTGCACATGATAGTTATCAATGCTTTTTTGAAGTGCATCTGATAGTTGTTTGTTGAGATTTTGTTCGCCGGTTTTATACGTATTATATACCCAATAGCATTGGAACAGGATAATGCCACCGGCTGTAAGGGCGGCGATAAGAAATAAAAAGGTCAGTCTTTTTTTCATACCGGTGACGTGATATCATGTTGCTCAAAGATAAGTTATTTGTTAACGCTTACAGATCTGCATTGATGGCTGTGGACAGGTCATGCTTAATATCCGGACTGATACTGGTAGCGAAAGTGACTTTCCTTACACTGTCGATCTTGTCTTTGGAGATAAGGGTGCCCTCAGGCATCATGTAAGTAGGCACGGGCGCTGAACCGGGCTTGGTTTGGGCTTTGACACTCATGTTGCAGATGCTTAAGGCTGCGATAAATAAGTAGGTCTTCATCTGATTTTTTTTAAATTTTTGTACGCTTTTCATCAGGCAAAGCTATTTCGTAACAACCTTCACTTTGTTAAAGGAGCATTAAATAGTGTTAACTAATGTTAATCATTAAATATGATCAGGGATGATCAGGTGCCTGTGCTTTCGTTAACATTAGTTAACACTAAACATCAGGGTGTTAACACTACGGCAGCGCGGCCGAAATAACTTTGTGGCCTCATCAATATGTAGACAAATGAAAAAGTATTTCCTTATTTCCCTGATCAGTATTATGGCAAACACAGCCGGATATTTATCCGCAGGGGCAGCTGTCCCGTCCTTTAATAAAGTAAAATCACAGCCGGAATATCCTGGTTTTCGCGAAACCTATGCGGATCAAAACGACAGCGGGCTGTTAAATAAGCCGGCGCCAGCATTTGAACTGCGGGGATTGAATGGTCAGCTTTATTCCCTAAAGGATTTAAGGGGGAAAATAGTGGTACTGAATTTTTGGTTTATCGCTTGTAAGCCCTGTGTTAACGAAATGCCTGTATTAAACAGCATTAAAAATAAATATGATCCCGCAAAAGTTATTTTCCTTGCGCTATCATTGGATAGTAAAAATGCCGTCAATACTTTTTTACAACAACACCAATTTAATTATATTCAGCTTCCGGGTGTGGTGGCTGTGCATAAAAAATACCATTTAAATGCCTATCCCGTATCTATCGTGATCGATGCCAGGGGAATTGTCTCCTTTGTTCAAACCGGTGGGCCAGATATCGGCACAAACCTTCCGGCTGCCATCAATGCAGCTTTAAAAGGCGTGTAAAAGTTAGTGCTTGTACAATAATTGTTTATAGGGTATAAATAGTTTGATTGTAATTTTGTATTCTTGTGGCCTGATGGAATAACTGTTCAGGTTCTCCTTTTGCCAATTACTAAACAAAGAATGAAAATGTTTTTGCAATATTTATTACGTACAGGTACACGTAATGAAAAAAAAATTGGAATGTGGAGTTCGGTCGCCGTTATTTTAGCAGCTAAACAGCTCTCCATTTATTAATAACGATCAACGCATGGCTATTTATACTCATTACACCGACCATGAACTGACGGTTTTGTTAAACCAGAACGATCATGGCGCTTTTAATGAGATTTATAACCGATATTGGCAGAAGATGCTCCTCATTGCATGGAATCACTGTGATGATAAAGTTGTGGCCAAAGATATCGTACAGGAGGTATTTCTCAACCTGTGGGAAAAATACCAGAGCCTGGATATTCAAAACCTTCCTGCATTCCTGGCCACCGCGGTCAAATTTAAGGTTTTCAAGTATTACCGGTTGGAGCAGCGACGCCAGGAACTGGCCAAACAACATTATAAATTTGAAGATCTCGTACTGGATGAAGAAAAACTGGATGCCAAGTTCCTACAGGACTTTATTGATGGCATTGTTGAAGAAATGCCCGAAAAATGCCGCTTGATATTTAAGTACAGCCGTACAGAAGGACTCAGGAACATTGAGATCGCAGATAAAATCAATATCACTGAAAAGGGCGTTGAAAATACGCTTACCCGCGCCCTGAAAATTATTCGCGGTGAAATGAAAAACCATGGGATATCTCTGGTATTCATCCTGCACACCTTCTTCTCCTTGAAAAAGTAATCCTTTTTACCAAAACTCGTTTTTTTTTATTTTTTTTTCATTTCCCGTGTGGGGGTAACCGATTCTCAGGGTACATATAGGTACAATCCAATAAACCTATGGACCTGCAGAAAATAAATGAATTAACGCGGAAGTACACGGACGGTACTGCCACGGAAGCTGAAAAGAAACAATTAAGTGAGTGGTACCGGGAGAAAGCCTATCGGGACGCTACTTTTCCTGATGATGATGAGGCAACCTATCATTCCATACTTGACCGCATTAATGATGTCATTATACCACCAAAAAGAAGGTACGGTTACCGGTTTTGGACACTGGCGGCTTCGGTGACTGTGATTTTGGGGATAGGTGTTTATTTATTTATCCGGAATAATGAAACTGCTCCTAAGGATAGTATTGCAGCCCATAAAAATGATATTATGCCTGGTGGAAATAAAGCCATCCTGACTTTAGCCAACGGTTCTAAGATATCACTGACAGATGCGGGCGATGGAAAAGTTGCCAGCCAGGGGGGTATTCAGATCAGTAAAACGGCCCAGGGCCAGCTGATATATACGGTAACAACACCGAATGAGCCAGACGCGTCTATGCAGCAGGATAAAGATCCTGACGTCATTACATATAATACTATAGAAACACCCGTAGGTGGTCAGTTTCAGGTTTTGCTACCTGATGGCTCCAGGGTTTGGCTGAACGCGCTTTCTGCTATCAAATTTCCGGTGAGCTTTGCCAAAGCGAAGGAACGCCGGGTAGAACTGAGAGGTGAGGCTTTTTTTGTGGTTCAGCATAATGAGGCTTCTCCATTTAAAGTTATTACCGGCGGGCAAACTATAGAGGATATTGGAACCGAATTCAATATTAATGCTTATCCAGACGATGCCGTAGCCCAAACAACACTTATTAAAGGAGCGGTTAAAGTGACGGCCGGTAATCATGAAGCTTTTTTGAAGCCTGGCCAGCAGGCAGGCTTTAGTGGTATCGATATGAAGGTGTCTGCAGCTAACATCGAAGAAGTTATAGCCTGGAAAAGCGGTTATTTTAAATTTTACGATGATAACCTTGAGGATATCATGAAAACGATCGCGCGCTGGTACAATATCCGGGTGATATACCAGGACGAGAGCCTGAAAAAAGAAACCTTCGGCGCGGTGGTTACCCGGTTTGCCAATATTTCACCGCTTTTAAAACTGATGGAGCAAACTGGAAATGCCAATTTTAAGATTGATGGCGCAACGATTACGATAAGCAAAAAGAAGAACTAACTGATTATACCATACCAATAAAACCAAGAAACAATTATGAAAGAGAAAGCTAAACCCACCTAAGCGAAGTTCGAATACCGGGATTTATGAAGTAAATCAGGAGCACTTGCGATGCTCCTGATTAGTCGGCTTTGATTAAATCTCGATGCGGTTTCAACACAATTTTAATTTAAAACAGCCTTAACAAATGTATAAAATTTTTACAGCAAACATTTGTACGCCTTCGGGCTACGCCAAGAAATTTCTGCGCATTATGAAACTAACCACGTTTGTACTTTTCCTCACTTTGATGCAGGCAAGTGCTACGGTTTTTTCTCAAAAGATCACCTATAAAGACAATGATGTCTCCCTGAAGCAGGTGTTTACGGAAATAAATAAACAGACCGGATACAATATCTTCTGGTCTCCAAAAAGTATCAAAAATGAAAATAAGTTAAACGTTAACTTCCAGAATACATCATTGGAAGATGTACTCCAAACCTGTCTTAAGGACACACAACTTACTTTTGTTATCGAAGGTAACTCTGTTATTATTAAAAGCAGGTCGGCATTAAAGGCCACAGACAAAGTGGTATCCATTCCGGCGGTTATAACCATTACAGGTACGGTAAGAGACGTAAAAGGAGTGACCCTGCCAGGTGTAAGCGTTACTGTTCCGGCGAATCTGAAAATAGGGACGGTGACTGATAATAACGGAAAATTTGTCCTTGATGTACCCAGCGGAACAGTCATCAAAATTTCTTTTGTTGGGTTCATTTCGCAGACATTTACGGTTACTCCTGATCATAAAGTTTTCGATGTCGTTCTTACAGAAGACATCAAGCAGGCAGAGGAAGTTGTAGTAACTGCTTATGGAAAGAAGGAAAGAAAAGAAGCAATAGTTGGTTCGGTGACGACCATCAAACCCGGGGAACTGAAAATCCCGGCCAGTAATTTAACCAATGCACTTGCCGGGCAGGCCGCAGGTATTATTGCCTTCCAGGGATCGGGACAGCCAGGTCAGGATAATGCACAGTTTTTTATCAGAGGGGTAACAACTTTTGGCTATAAAGTTGACCCACTGATCCTGATCGATAACATCGAGCTCACAACTAATGATCTGGCCAGGTTGCAGGTTGATGATATCGCCAGCTTTTCCATTCTTAAAGATGCCAGTGCAACTGCGTTATATGGTGCCCGCGGCGCGAATGGGGTAATTTTGGTAAGTACCAAGCAAGGTAAAATTGGCGCGCCGGTAATCAGCTTTCGCGCTGAAAATTCGATATCGAAAAATACCCAGTCGATTGAAATTGCCGACCCTATTTCCTACATGAATCTTTATAACGAGGCCACGCTCGACAGGAATCCATTGTTACCAACTCCCTTCAACCCCGATAAAATCAATAACACGATCAATACCATAAACAAAGGCCCTGGCTACAACCAATATGTATATCCGGCGGTAGACTGGTTGAAACTATTGATAAGACCTACTGCACATACGCAAAGAGGCAACCTGAGTGTGAGTGGCGGAACACCTTTTGCCAGGTATTACGTTGGGGGATCCTACAATCTTGACCACGGGAATTTAAAGGATGATATTGCCAACAATAATGAGACTAATATCAAATTTCAGAATTACCAGTTACGTTCCAATGTCAATCTCAACCTAACCAAGACAACGGAGGCCATACTTAGATTTTCCGGAAACTTCAGCGATTATTCCGGACCGCAGACAACAAGCGGGGCGTTCAGTACTGATGAATATAAATTGGCACTGCACGCCAGTCCGGTTGCGTTTCCTGCCTATTTTGCGCCCGACTCAGCTAATTTAGGCACGCAGCATATCCTGTTCGGAAAACCCGATAATCCCGGCGTTCCCGCTACGAATCCTTACGCCGAATTGTTAAGAGGACACAAAACTTCATCGGAGTCACGGGTATTGGCACAGATCGAATTGAATCAGAATCTGTCCTTTATTACAGAAGGTCTGAACTTTCACGGTATCTTCAGCACCAACCGGTATTCTTACTTCGATGCCAGTTTTGTTTATAACCCATTTTACTACAACATCGGGACATATGATAAAGCATCAAATACCTATACGCTGAACTGGCTGAATCCAAATCCTGGCGATGCCCGTGAATACCTTTTATACTATGGTGGAACACCTGTGTTGAGCAGCCAGGTTTATTTACAAGGTAATCTTGATTATACGAAGCAACTTGGGAAACACAATATATCAGCCACGTTGGTCGGAACCCGGCAACAAACGGTTTATTCTAATGTAAGCACGCTTATTGACGGTCTTCCTCATCGTAACCTCGGTCTTGCGGGAAGAGCTGGTTATAACTATGGCAGCAGATATTTTCTGGAGTTTAATTTTGGGTACAATGGTTCCGAAAGATTTTCTGCCGAGCACCGCTATGGATTCTTTCCAACTATTGGAGCCGGATGGCTGGTTTCTGCCGAGAAGTTCTTTGAGCCATTGGCCAATATTTTCGATCGGGTGAAATTACGTGGAAGCTATGGCCTGGTAGGTAATGACGCTATAAGTGACCGTCGCTTCTTCTACGCTTCAAGCGTTAACCTGGATGCAGGTGGTTATGCCGTTTTTGGGGCGAATGCAGCATATTCCCATGGTGGAGTGAGTATTCAGAATTATGCTGACCCCAATGTTACCTGGGAAACATCAAGACAAGCCAATGTGGCATTGGAACTCACCATGTTCAAGGCTCTTAATATTACCGCGGAATTCTATAATTATAACCGGTATAATATTTTGCAACAGCGATCTTACATTCCCACAACCTCGGGTCTTGAAGCTCCTATTTATGCTAATCTGGGCAAGGCCAATTCAAGGGGTATGGATCTTTCCTTTGATTACAAAACGGTCATCAATAAATCTTTCTCCATTACAGGACGTGGAAATTTCACACTTGCTACCGATAAATATACTTATTACGAAGAACCAAACTATCCTGAACCATGGCGAAGAAACGTCGGCCAGCCTATACGTGCCGGATACGGGTATATTGCAGACCGCCTGTTTGTTGATGATGCGGAGGCAGCGAGTTCTCCTGCACAGGTATTTTCTACAGGCGGTAAAGTCCCTAAGGGTGGTGACATCAAATACCATGACCTTAACGGGGATGGCATCATAGATTCCCGCGACGAAACGTTTATCGGCTATCCGCAGGTACCAGAGATCGTTTATGGTTACGGTGTATCCATGCAATACAAAAATTTTGATTTGTCCGCATTCTTCCAGGGCCAGGCCAGGGTATCTTTTTTTATCGACCCTACCCAGGTCAGCCCGTTTGTCCCCAGCACAGAAGCTTATGTTTACGGCAATACCCAGGTGCTTAAGCAATTTGCCGATGATCATTGGTCTGTAGGGAACCAAAACCTTTATGCGCTTTATCCTCGTTTAGGAACAACCGCGAGTGATATCGAGAATAACCTGCAGCCAAGTACCTGGTGGCTTCGTGACGGTTCTTTTATGCGATTAAAGTCAGCTGAATTAGGCTTCACATTACCCTCTTCGGTATCAAAAAAAATAGGTGTAAAAAGTATCCGGCTCTACTTGAATGGTTTAAATCTGATCACCTGGAGCTCATTTAAGCTTTGGGACCCCGAGCTTGGCGGAAATGGGTTCAATTATCCAATTCAAAAAGTATACAACATTGGTCTGAACGCTAATTTTTAAACTGAATTACTATGAAATTTAAATATAGAATTTTATGCCTGCTGGCGGTAATGTTTGTCGGCAGCTCCTGTAAGAAATACCTGGACGTGGTACCTCCCAACGTAGGAACAATAGATTATGCATTCAGAAGCAGGAACGAAGCAGAAAATTACCTGTTCACCTGCTACTCTGTGCTCCAGCAACAACTAACCGACCTGAATAGAAGCCCGGGTAACACCACATCCTCAGAACTTATTTTTCCGCTCAACCTACAGAGCAATCCTATCGATATTACAGGCTATAGCCTGATCACCGGTACACAAAATACCGGAAATCCGGGTCTGGATTTTTGGGATGGCACAGGAAATGGGATCGCGTTGTTTCAGGCGATCAGGAAATGTAATACCATGTTGGAAAATATAGATAAGCCGCTCGATCTCACCGCTCCGGAAAAAAAACGCTGGATCGCTGAAACCAAGTTCCTGAAGGCCTACTATAATTATTACCTGTTCCGGATGTACGGTCCGATTCCAATAATTGACAAGAACCTGCCGGTTGAAGCCTCAACTGCCGATGTTAAGGTTAAACGGGCATCTGTAGATGAGGTTGTTAGCTATATTACCGGCTTGATGGATCAGGCCATACCGGATCTTCCGTTAACTATCGAAAATCCGGCAAAGGAACTCGGAAGATTAACGAAGCCCGCGGCAATGTCTATCAAAGCAGAATTTTTAATGACTGCAGCAAGTCCGCTATTTAATGGAAACAGTGATTACACAAACTTTAAAGACAAAACAGGGAAAGCTCTTTTTCCTGCAGCTTACGACCCGAACAAATGGCAAAAAGCGCTTGATGCATGTAAAGCCGCGGTGGAAACATGTGAATCGGCCGGACTTCACTTAAACACGAATTTTGTACCGGCTCCAGGCGTGACCAACCTTTCTGATTCCCTTAAACAGGTCTTAACTTTTCAAAACGCGATAACTGAAAAGTGGGATACCAACCCGGAGCTGATCTATGGGCTTAATAATGACTGGCATGGTCAGGAGTATTGTATTCCGAGACTAACAGAAAAAGCCAACCAGAACGACGGGCAGAACCCGGCTTATTTTGCGGTGCCAATTTCGACCACTGAGCTTTTCTATACCAATAAAGGAGTTCCTATTGATGAGGATAAAACATGGGATTATGCTGATAGGAACCAGTTGAGAACAGGAGATAAAGCAAATTTCTACTACATCGAACAAGGATATCAGACAATCAAAGCACATTTTGACCGGGAGCCCAGATTTTATGGCAGCATTGGATTTGATGGGGGTATTTGGTTTGGTGACGGAATTTTAGATGGCAATAACGCACACTTCGTAGCCGCCAGAGGAGTTACCGCGGTCGCTGGTCCAAAAAATCCGCAGAAAAGCAATATTACCGGCTATTGGCCTAAAAAACTGGCTAATTACCTTACCGTATATGATGATGGTTTTAACTGGGTAACCTATACCATGCCGGTAATGCGTATGGGTAACCTTTACCTGCTGTATGCCGAAGCGATCAATGAAGTGAACGGCCCTACCGCTGAAGCAATTTCCTATATCGACCGCGTAAGGGCAAGGGCAGGCCTTGACGGTGTGGTAAATTCCTGGTTAAATTATTCCAAAAACCCATCGAAGCCCGCCTCAAAAGAAGGCCTGAGAACTATCATCCACAGAGAACGCCGCATAGAATTATGCTTCGAAGGTCAAAGTGGCTGGGATTTGAGGCGCTGGAAGGAACTGCAGGATGTGCTGAGTACGCCTTTGAGGGGATGGAGTATCAATGAGGGTCAGGCCGTAAATTATTACCGCGCGAGAAACGTTGAAATCCCGGTTTTCAATACGAGGGACTATTTATGGCCATTATCAAATACTGCAATTGTAGTAAACGACAACCTGGTCCAAAACCCTTACTGGTAGAATTGATTGCTAATGATTTCAAAATAAATCTTAAATAAAATATGATGAGTAAATATATATTAAAGCATATCTTCCTGGTAGGTTTTATGCTTGCGCTCCTGGTAGCTTGTATGCCATCGTGTAAAAAGAACGATGGTTACAGGGAACCCGAATCAAACGACAAGACCAAACCAGGGCCGGTTTCAAATGTCAAGGTCAGGAATTTTAAAGGCGGTGCGGTTTTAACATATGCATTACCGGCAGATGAAAATCTGTTATACGTGGTAGCAGATTATAAGATCAACGGCAAAACTGCCCGGCAAACAAAATCCAGTTTCTTCCTGGATACGATTACCGTTGAAGGTTTTCAGTTTAGTAAGGATTATACCGTTACGCTTCACGCTGTAACCAGATCGAATATCCAGTCAGACCCCGTAACGGTGACCGTTCACCCAGATACGCCTTATTACCAGTCAATCCGAAAGTCATTGAAACTTGCGGCAGATTTTGGTGGTATCAATATTTCGACATTAAATAAGGATAAGAAATCCGTTGGTATCAATTTGTTAACCATCGATCCGGTGGACAATAAATTTGTTATCAATGACCAGCACTATACGAATATAGATACAATTGATTATGCGGTAAGGGGGTTTGCAACTAATCCGACCAAATTCGGCGTATATATCACAGATCAGTTCGGTAATGTTTCTGATACTTCGATAGTTACACTAACCCCCTTGTTTGAACAGGTACTTGACAAAAAAGCATTTTTTGTTTATGCTCAGCCCAGCGATGGCTTTATTGGTTATGGTGGGGTGATGAACTATTTATGGGATGGTGAAACACTGGAGCCACCGGGATCGCCGTGGCAAACTACCGTTGGTAATACTTACAGAAGGGCGCAGGGGACATTCGGACTGGGCCGCAGCTATAAATTGAGCCATTTTGTAATGTATTGCAGGGGCTACGGCTATGCCAATCCAAAAGTATTTACCATCTGGGGTTCCAACAAAGATAAGCCACAGGATGCCGAAACAGTTGCCGGCAATAAGCCTGGTGCAGTAATCGGAGACTGGACAGTACTGGGTGTTTACCGCTTCCCGGATCCGCCTTCTGGCCTCGCCCAGGGATCAACGAATAACGCCGATCAGGCCTTTATCAATAAAGGAGTGAGTTTTGATGTGCCATTTAGTAGCCCCAATGTAAAATATGTAAGGATTGTGGTAGATGAAACCTGGTTTGGGCTCCATTACACCTATTTGGAAGAATTGACACTTTATGGGGTTCCACAATAAATAAACATGAAGGAAATGAAAATCATTATAAAAAATATGCTATGGCTGTTCTTATTGGCAGGTATGGCGGGTTGTTCAAAAAAGAATGATAATTATAAAGCACTTATAAAAGGTGGTGAAATCCATTACCCGGGTGTGATCAGCAACCCTGGCTATCTCGCAGGAAATTTGCGTACAATGGTGAAGTTTAATCCTGGTCCCGATCCTAAAATAGCCAAATATGTGATTTACTGGAATAACAAGCAGGACTCTCTGTCCCTGGCCGCAGTAAGTCATGATCCCCTGGATACTGTAAAGGTTTTAGTGCCTGGACTAAAGGAAGGGACGTATAATTTTAACATTTATTCTATTGATACCGACGGCAACCGGTCTATTATGACAACCATTAATAGCGTAAGGGTGTATGGTCCTGTATACCTGAGCGGATTATTTAACCGGGGCTATAATGCCGATACACCTTTCGTTGTTAATTTCGCTACGGGTAATGTACAGTTAAAATTCAATGCTCCTGACTCTATTAACCTTAAGACAGTCGTTAGGTATATTGATAATACCGGTAAAACTAATACCGCAATTCTAAGACCCGATAGCAACACCATCACACTGATTAATTATAAGTTTGATACGGAGGTGACTTATCAGTCGAGTTATATTCCGCTTAGAGGGGCAAT
This sequence comes from Mucilaginibacter sp. P4_E8, assembly GCF_056401495.1. NCBI lineage: Bacteria > Pseudomonadati > Bacteroidota > Sphingobacteriia > Sphingobacteriales > Sphingobacteriaceae > Mucilaginibacter > Mucilaginibacter sp. P4_E8. Next base: position 32,822 of record NZ_JBFUJG010000006.1, on the reverse strand, counting down.
TGATACGTTTACGGTAGCCAGTGTAAGTGCATTCCCGCATATCAGCCGGGTAGGCGACATTACCAGCTTTTTCATTAAAAATGCCGGAAATCCATTTTACAGGAGCGATAGCGGCACCGGCAAATGGGGACTGCCTAAAGACTGGCAATATAACACCAATGTGTTAAACCAGGATGGGGGTAAAGGAGGAGGCTGGTCAACCGATTGGGGTGGCGTAATCCATTTCGAATCAAAAGACTGGAGCGGTGATGGTGTTACAAACGGGAAAGTTTATCAAACCATCACTTTATCAGCCGGTACATACGCCCTTGATATTATAACCCAGGGACACGGCGGTACGCTGAATGCCAATGAAGTTGTAGCTGCGGGAACAAGCCTTCCGGATATTGATAATTTGAACAGTGGCAATACGCTGGCCCTATATCATGCCGATCAGGATCATATCGACGGAACCCATACCCTGTCATTCACGCTTACACAGAAAACCACAATTACTTTCGGTTGGGTGGTCAGCACACAGTCAACAACTTATCTTCAGTTTAAACAAGTTGTTCTTAAAAGTTTATAATAATACATGCTGCCCTGGAAAGAAACAGGGCAGCATTTACTACCATATTAATCCCAAAGGTTCTCATACTTTAAATTTAAAAATGTTTAATCACTACAAAAGAAAGATCCGGCTAATTATAGTTATTGCTGTCAATGCCATGTTTATTTCCAGCTCATTTGCACAGTCGAATGAGGTTTCGCTAAATAGTTCCAGAGAACAAGTATGGCGGTTACGCGCAGAGACTGAAGTAAATAAAGCTGACAATATACATACAATCGATTGCAAAGCGGAAAATTGGGTCCAAGCCATCGTACCAGGTACGGTATTCGCATCTTACGTGGCAGCAGGGTTGGAGAAAGACCCCAATTTTGGGGATAATATTTACAAAGTAGATAAGACAAAATATGACCGGAATTTCTGGTACCGGACAGCATTTATGATCCCCTCATCCTATACCCAAAAACACATTTGGTTGAATTTTAGGGGGGTGAACCGCAAGGCGGATATTTACCTGAACGGAACACTGCTGGGCAGTTTGGATGGCTTTATGCAGCAGGGGCGGTTTGATATTACCGAGATTGCCAGCCGGACTGCAAAAAACGTATTAACAGTGCTTGTTTCGGTTCCGGTACAACCGTTAGCCAATGTGGGAAGTCCAAACYATGTGTCGAGCGCAGGATGGGACTGGATGCCTTATGTGCCAGGGCTAAACTCTGGGATCACAGACAATGTTTACCTAAGCAACACTGGAGCGGTAACAATTAAAGACCCATGGATCAGGGCCAGCCTGCCCACCAATGCCAGGGCGGATATATCTATTGCACTTGACGTTAAAAACAATGCCCCAACCCCGCAAACAGCCATGGTAGTAGGCGTAATTACACCGGGTAATATTGAGTTTATCAAAAAGATCAATATCGATGCCAAAGGAACCACGGAAGTTAAACTTACTAAACAGGAATTTAGGCAGCTCATGATCAACAGCCCCAAACTCTGGTGGCCCAATGGCTATGGCGAGCCTAACCTGTACAACTGTAAATTAAGTGTGCGTGTGGGCAATGAGACATCTGATGTCAGGAATATAAGTTTCGGTATTAAAAGATATAGTTATGATACACTGGGCAGGGTACTGCACCTGGCCATCAACGGTACCCCGGTATTTATTAAAGGGGGCGACTGGGGTATGTCTGAATATATGCTGCGGTGCCGTGGAAAAGAATACGATACCAAAGTGAGGTTACATAAAGAAATGAATTTTGACATGATCCGGAATTGGATAGGCTCTACTACGGATGAGGAGTTTTATGATGCCTGCGATAAATATGGCATCATGGTATGGGATGATTTCTGGCTGAACGCGAACCCTAACCTGCCGGCAGATATCAATGTATTTAATGCCAATGCGATAGAAAAGATTAAACGGTTCAGGAACCACCCGTCAATAGCGGTGTGGTGCGCAGACAATGAGGGCTGGCCCGAACGTCCGTTAAGTGCCTGGCTCAAGGAAGATCTGGACACTTTCGATGGCGGCGACCGGTATTACCAGCCTAATTCTCATGCCGAGAACCTCAGTGGCAGTGGCCCCTGGGACGCGAAAGACCCCCGGTATTATTTTACCGCGTATCCAAGCGGTTCTGGTGGCAATAAAGGCTGGGGTCTACGTACGGAACTGGGTACCGCGGTGTTCGTGAATTTTGAGAGTTTCAAAAAGTTTATGCCAAAAGAAAACTGGTGGCCCCGTAACGACATGTGGAACCAGCATTTCTTTGGCCCACTTGCCTTTAATGCCGGCCCGGACAGTTATGATCAAAGTATCGCGATAGGTTATGGTGCGCCGAAGGGTATAGAAGATTATTGCAGAAAAGCCCAGTTTGTAAACCTGGAATCAAATAAGGCGATGTTTGAGGGATGGCAAGACCATATTGGCGAAGATGCCTCGGGCCTCATGACCTGGATGAGTCAGTCTGCTTACCCTTCAATGGTATGGCAAACGTATGATTATTACTACGATTTAACAGGTGCTTACTTCGGTGCAAAAAAAGCCTGTGAACCATTACATATACAATGGAACCCGGTTGATAACGCCATCAAGGTTATCAACACCACCCGCGCTGATGCCGAAAGTTTAACCGCTACAGCAGAAATTTATAATATGGACGGAAAGTTGGTAAGCCATTACAGCGATTCGAAAACAATAGATGCGCCATCAAACAGCGCTACGGAATGTTTTAAACTGAAGTTAAGCGAATCTAAAGCCAACCTGGCGCTCAATAAACCGGTGTACGCCTCGTCATCAACCAATGGCGACCCGGGCGCAGTTAATGATGGCAACAATGGCACGCGCTGGGCCAGCAGATCAAACGACGATGAGTGGATTTATGTTGACCTGGGTAAAGAGGAGGTGGTGAACGGCGTGGGCCTTAACTGGGAAGATGCTTATCCTAAAACCTTCAAGGTACAGGTGTCAAATGATGCCAAAAAATGGCGTGATGTGTATGTAACTAACGAAGGCCGCCCCGGCGAACAGCAAATCGGTTTTGTTGAAAATACCGCACACTACGTGAGGGTGCAGGGGGTGGAACGTGGAACTTATTGGGGGTATTCCTTATGGAACTTTGAAGTTTATCAGGGCGATGTAGCCAGCGAAGGCCTGTCAGATGTGCATTTTATCAAGCTTAAACTAACCGATAAAGCAGGGAAGCTGGTATCCGATAACTTTTACTGGAGAGGCAACAAGCGCAAAGATTATTCGGCACTGAGCACTTTGCCAAAGGTTGATCTGAAAGTGAGTTACAAAACGGTTAAAAGCAATAGCAAGTATTTCATGACCGCGCAAATCACCAATCCATCATCATCGGCAGCGGTGGCATTCGGCATAAGGGTGCAGGCTATCAATGCACTAAGTGGCGAACAGATCCTCCCTGCAATTATTAATGAAAACTATTTCAGTCTGCTGAAAGGGGAAACAAGGACCGTAAGGCTTGAATTTGATGCCGGCTTGATAAATCAGGGCAACATCAGGTTGTCGGCAGAAGCCTTCAATAGCAACACACACCCTTAATAGGGAAACAGGAACGATATATTAATACGCCTATGAAATCAATTACAGTGGCTGGAATATTAAAGGCCGAAACCAATTGTCTTTACAATATCTGGTATCATTTAAGGCCGGCGTTTTTACTTATGTGTATTTTATTAAGCTGCCCGTGTGCCGGTATCGCGCAAACAAATTCGCCGCCAGCGTGGGGAGATCAGGGGAATGGTACCTTTAAAAACCCTGTTATCAATGCTGATTACTCTGATCCCGATGTAATTAAAGTTGGTGACGATTTTTATATGGTTTGTTCTGATTTTCATTACATGGGTATGCCGGTATTGAAATCGAAAGACCTGGTAAACTGGACGATCATTGGGAAGATCTATAACCGTCTTGATATCAACAGTAAATATAATACCATGGAACGATATGGCGGAGGCAGCTGGGCGCCATCTATCCGTTTTCATGACGGCAGGTTCTTTGTTTATTTCTGCACGCCGGATGAGGGGCTTTACATGAGCACCACGGCAGATCCTTCTGGCAAGTGGTCTGCGCTTACTGAAATCAAAAGAATAGGTGGCTGGGAAGACCCGTGCCCTTTCTGGGATGATAATGGACAAGCCTACCTGGGTCACAGCCGGTTAGGGGCAGGCCCGATCATTATTCATAAAATGAGTAAAGATGGTAAACATCTCCTGGATTCGGGTAAAGTTGTATATGAAGGCCCTACATCCGAAGGAACAAAGATCTATAAGCGAAAAGGGTTCTATTATATCATTATACCTGAGGGTGGAGTTGGTACCGGGTATGAAACGGCCCTTCGCTCAAAAAATATATATGGGCCGTACGAACGAAAAATTGTGCTTGAACAAGGTACTACTTCCGTGAACGGGCCACATCAGGGCGGTTTTGTAGAATTACCGTCGGGAGAGTCATGGTTTATGCATTTTCAAGGCGTTGGGGCTTTGGGCCGGGTCTGCCATCTGGAGCCTGTGTCATGGATTGATGACTGGCCACTGATGGGGATAGATATCGATAAAAATGGAATAGGAGAGCCGGTTAGCATATTACAGAAACCCAATATTAAAACATCGGGGCCAATCTTACATATCCAGACATCTGATGAATTCAATAAGAAAGATCTTGGCTTGCAATGGCAGTGGAATCATAACCCTGTGGATAGTAACTGGTCGTTAACCCGAAACGCCGGGTATCTTTCTTTGAAAGCAATGCAGGCGCTGAAAAACAAGGAGGCGAAAAACACGCTTACCCAAAAACTAATGGGAAATTCCGGAACCGTTACAACGATGCTCAACACGAGTCAAATGAATGTTGGACAAAGGGCCGGATTGTGCCTTTTCGGACAAAATATCCACGAGATTGGGGTGATGAAGACAGATAGCGGTTTGTATCTGTATGCCGATAATAATGGTGAACAGGTTACCGGGGAAAAAGTAAACGGTAACCGGGTATTCCTGAGATTAAGACTGGATCTGCCGGCCAATCATAATTTTTTGGAATACAGTTTCGATAATAATAAATTTTATAAGCTGGGACTTGAATGCGAATTATCAGGTAACAATTACTGGAAAGGCGCGCGACCCGCACTCTTTTCTTACAATATAACAGGTAACTCCGGCACAGCTTTGTTTAATTGGTTCCACTATGTTCATGATGGCCCTAATGATCCTGAATAATTGATCAATCGCTTTAACAAAAAACAAAAAAGATAACAATTGAGTGTGATGAAAAAACAAAAACTGATATTAATAATCTTGCTCCTTTTAAGTAGTTCGGTGGTAAACGCGGTAATACAAAAGAAACCTGATACGCTATTGTACAAAGATAAAAAGCAACCCATTGAAAAGCGGGTTGACGATTTGTTGGCACGAATGACCTTAAAAGAAAAAATCCAGCAACTGCAGAACAAGCCGGCAGGAAAAGCCGACGAAATTGAAAAGATCTTTAAAGGTGAGAGTTATGGCTGCACCCATGAAATGAGTATGAGTGCCGCCGACTGCGCCGATATGTACCAGAAATTGCAAACGTATATGCTGACCAAAACCCGTTTGGGCATACCTATTCTAACTGCAGCGGAGGGCATAGAAGGGATATTGCAGAATAATTGTACGATTTTTCCCCAGGCTCTGGCACAGGGAAGTACTTTCAATCCAGCGCTGATTCGTAAAATGACGGCGGCGGCGGGATCCGAAGCGGACGTTATCGGTATACACCAGATCCTTTCCCCAGACCTGGATATAGCAAGGGAACTTCGCTGGGGGAGGGTAGAGGAAACCTATGGTGAAGATCCATACCTGATCGCGGAAATGGGAACAGCATTTATCAACGGCTATCAGCAATATCACATCACCTGTACCCCCAAGCATTTCCTGGCTCATGGTTCACCTTCAGGTGGATTGAATTGTGCAAGTGTTAGTGGCGGCGAAAGAGAATTGAGAAGCCTGTATATGTACCCTTTCAAACGGGTAATAGCTGAAACGAATCCATTGTCTTTAATGTCCTGCTATAGTTCATACGATGGTGTAGCAGTCAGTGGCTCAACTTATTATATGACTGATATGTTAAGGGGGGAGTTGGGTTTTAAAGGATATGTTTATTCAGACTGGGGATCGGTTGAACGCCTGGAAACCTTTCATCATGAAGTTGGTAGCCAGGAAGATGCCGCTAAAAAGTCTTTGATCGCCGGAGTAGATCTGGATGTCTATGGCGCATATGAAACGTTAGAACGTATGGTTAATAACGGCAAATTGGATCTGAAATACATTGATCAGGCAGTTCGCAGGGTTTTATCCGTTAAGTTCAGGCTGGGTTTATTTGATAATCCGTTTGGAAGTCCTGCGAAAGTGCAAAAGGTAGTACGGAGCGCAAAAAATATAGGCATTTCAAAAGAGGTAGCGGATGAAAGCGCGGTGCTTTTGAAGAATGATAATCACATCCTACCCCTGAATTTATCCAAATATAAATCAATCGCTTTGGTAGGTCCAAACAGCGATCAAACGGTTTTCGGCGATTATTCATGGACACAAAGGGATAGTAAAGAAGGCATAACGCTTTTACAGGGATTAAAAGCGGTGGTTGGTGATAAGCTGCAGATAAACTACGCACAAGGTTGTGATTGGTGGAGCCAGGACAGATCTGGCATAGCAGCAGCAGTAAAGGCGGCAGAATCAAGTGATATAGCCATTGTAGCTATCGGAACACGTAGTACGTATCTTGGTCGGGGTCCCAAAAATTCCACCGCCGGCGAAGGGTTTGATCTGTCCTCTCTGGAATTGCCTGGTGTTCAGGAAGATCTCCTCAAAGCGATTAAGGCAACAGGAAAACCGATGATCGTAGTATTTATATCGGGTAAGCCACTTGCAATGCCCTGGGTTAAAAAAAATGCAGATGCAGTACTTGTACAATGGTATGGCGGGGAAATGCAGGGCAGGACAATTGCAGACATTTTAACAGGAGTTGTCAATCCATCCGGAAAATTAAATGTGTCTTTTCCAAGAAGCACCGGGAACAGTCCATCTTATTATAATCACTATGCTACAGATAGAAATGAGCCGTTCGACCGGCCAGGCACTCCGGAGGAACCGGGCGGGCATTATATTTTTGACAGACCTGATCCATTATGGGATTTTGGGTTTGGATTAAGTTATTCTACTTTTAAATATATCAACTGCCATGTGGCTGACAGCGTTCTTTCTGCAAAGGACACGATTTCTGTTGATGTCAATATAGCAAATACCGGGAACCGGGATGGAAAAGAGGTAATTCAACTTTACATTAAAGATAAAGTAAGTTCGGTGGCAACACCTGTGCAACAGCTCAAAGCATTCAAAAAGGTGTTGATCAAAACGAATGATCAAGTGAAAATTACGCTAAAGGTTCCTGTATCGGAACTTGGTCTTTACAATGAACGCATGCAATATGTCGTAGAGCCTGGGGAATTCGAGGTTCAAATCGGAAATTCGGCAGACAACATATTTGTCAGTAAAACGGTGGTCGTCAAATAAAAGCGTCATTCGTAACAATTGTTAACATTGCGGAGCGGCTGAATCATTTGATTTCTGCCGCCCTGCAATGATCGTTTATGTGACCTTATTAAGGAGCAATGCATCGGATGCGATTGAAAGGGTGATGATGTCGAATCCAAAAAAAGATACTGCTTCAGATAACCGGAAGAAGAATGATTTTAGAATACCTATCTTGTTTCCCGGAGACAGGAACAAAGCCGGTTATTTGATGAGTAAAGAAACGCTTATCCATTTTTTTCATAGTACCAACCTGGTATCTTTATCCATTGCCAGGGAGATAGCTGAACAGTTTACCGCTAAGACGATTACTAAAAAACAGTTTTTGCTTTCAGAGGGAAGGATCGCGGATTAATACTTTTTCCTGGAAAAGGGTTATATGCGAGCGTTCGCACACGATACAGAAGGCAATGAGGTGACATCAGGGTTTTATTATCCGGGACGGGTAGTGTTCGAGGTCTCTTCGTTTTTCAGCCGTGTACGGTCAAAGGAAAATATAGAGGCGCTGACAGATTGTGATGGCTTGCTGATCACTTATGCGCAGTTAAATGAACTTTTTCATGCTTTGCCTGAATTCAGGGAGTTTGGCAGGGCCATGCTGGTCAGAGGGTTTACGGAACTGAAAAGCCGGATGCTGGCCACAATCACGGAAACAGCAGAGGAGCGCTATGCACATTTGCTGCGGTCGAACCCGGAGATTTTTCAGCATGCACCTTTAAAAACTATCGCTTCTTACCTGGGGGTCACAGATACATCGCTCAGCCGGATACGTAAGGAGTTCTCTAAAAAATAATAAGCTGCTCATTTCTTGTCATTTGGCAAGAGTTGGTCACCTTTTTCTGATTTCCTTTGCTTTATAAATAAATAAGTAATGGAACATTTACCACATTATATTAGCATCGTATTTATTATAACTACGATTATTACCTTGGGGCTGCTATTCAGAGCCGCCCACTATTCAAAAACTGTAATTGTCATCAGTTTATTATGGCTGGCCGCACAGGCTGCAATCAGTTTAACGGGGTTTTATACTGTAACTACCGGAGTGCCACCAAGATTTATGCTGTTGTTAATGCCGTCAACTATTTTTATCGTATTGGTTTTTTTAATAAAAAGGGGAAGGGTTGCAATAGATAGTTTCGATGCTAAAACCTTAACGCCGCTCCATATTGTTAGAATACCGGTGGAACTCACCTTATTTGGCTTATACCTTCACAAAGTGATACCCGAAGTAATGACATTTGAGGGAAGGAACTTTGATATACTTTGTGGATTAAGCGCTCCGTTTGTTTATTACTTTGGCTACATCAAAAATATACTGAGCCCCAAAATATTGATAGCGTGGAATGTCATCTGTTTATTACTGCTGGCAAATATTGTGGTTACGGCCGTGTTATCAGGACCTTTTGCCTTTCAAAAGTTTGCTTTTAATCAGTCAGATTTCGCATTACTCTATTTTCCTTTTGTATGGCTTCCCGGGTATGTGGTTCCTATCGTATTGTTTGCGCATCTAACTACAATAAGGCAATTAATGAAAAGTAATAAACCTGTACTGGCAATTGACCCACAGCGGAACGCCTATTAACAAACCGGAACTCCTGCCGTCGTTCAAATTTGTCTGGAGGTATTTTGTGAATCGGGAATATTTTGTAGCAGGCTTTTCTATCTTTGCGGCATGACAGATGAGGAGATTGTCGAGTATTTTAAGACAGCAATATTACCAGATATACTTCGGTTAGACAGGGCGAGTACACAGCATGATGTTAAAGAATATGTTCCCAGAAATATCGAACTGATACTGAGCAATCCTAAGAATACCGGGGCAAGGCACCGGTTATTGCAGATCATCAATGCGCTGGAGCATCCGTATGACGGACCGGGGATCCCGGGCAAGTAAGGAATACCTGCCAGATTGATAGACTATTCATATTAGGTGTTAGAGCCGTTAGCTATATCTGTTGCATTTCTTTAGCTTTGTTTATATATGTTTAAGGTATTCGAAGCGTATTTGCGTCAAAAAGTAACAATTTCAGATGAAGAGCTGGAGTTGATCCGTGCAGTAAGCGTGGAAAGGAAATTGCGCAAATGGCAGTCAATACTGCATGAAGGGGAGGTGTGGCGTATCACTTGTTTTATTGCGAGTGGCTGTTTCAGGCTGTACCGGTTTGGAGAGGATGGTACTGACCATACGCTGCGATTTGGAGTAGAAAACTGGTGGATCAGTGACCAGGAAAGCTATAATCACGAAAAACCTTCTGAATATAATATTGAAGCATTAGCCGCAAGTACGGTACTCATCTGGACGAAGGATAAATGGGAAGAATTGATGAAAACGATCCCCGCACTGAAGCTGTTTAATGAACAGCTGTTGGCCAGGGGGTATGAAACCAGCCAGCGAAGGATCTTTTCCCTGATCAGTTACTCTGCGGAAGAGAAGTACCTGGATTTTCAGAAAACCTATCCAAGCGTTTTTAACAAAGTCCCTTTGCATATGGTAGCTTCCTACCTGGGTATATCGCGGGAAACATTGAGCCGGATAAGGAAAGATTTCACGAAGCATCATTAAAATACAGCCTCTCGGAGCAATTCCGGGAGGCTGTATTATTTAATCAGGACTTTTTGATTTAATCGATAGGATGCATACCATAAGCTTCGCTACCGGTCTGTATCTGCTCGCCAAGTGCAAGTATCGTTGCTTCATCAAACCACCTCGAAACAAGTTGCACGTTGATTGGCAATCGCTCAGAACTGATGCGAACTGGCACAGAAAGAGCAGGCAAACCGGTCATATTAAAAGGAGCTGTGGCGGCCATCACATGGTATGGAGAAACGGCTATTCCGTTAACCATATATTCCTGCAGGTTATGCCCCGTCGCGGTCATCGGGTTAACAGGGCACAATAATACATCGTATTTTAAAAAGTAACCCGCAAAATGACTTCTAAGCTCTTCTATCTTCGCTTCGGCTTTCACATAATCATTTGCTGCAAGCAGCGGGTAATCCATCGTAGCCTTCCCAATAAAATGCAGCTCCGATTCGCGTCCTTTGGTGAACTGCTGCATATAAGGAACCAGTTCTCCATAAAGCACATTGAAGTATGGCGTCAGCCAGTCGGTGTTTTCCATGAAAGGAAGGCGTACCTCCTCCACATCATAACCGGTTTCATGAAGTAGTTTGGCAGTTGCAGCAATAGCGGCTGTAATCTCGGGATCTACTGGTCCGAAGGCGGTATCTGATACCCAGCCTACACGGATCTTTTGACCTGGTATCCTGAAAGTGGCTGGCGCCGCGTCTTTGGCGAAGATGCTATAGCCGTCAAATCCATCCGCTCCGTTAATGATCGAGTACCCCAATGCAACGTCGCGAACAGTACGGGCCATTGCCCCAATATGCCAGAATCTGCTTAAAGCCTGCGGGAAGTGGCCGGTATAAGGTACACGACCATGAGTAGCTTTTAAAGCGGCAATACCTGTGAATGCCGCCGGACCGCGAACGGATATGGCCACATCGCTGCCCAGACCAATCGGAGAAAGGCCGGCAGCAATTACTGCTGATTCACCGCCGCTTGAGCCGCCAGGGGTGCGATCCGGGTTCCACGGATTGTTGGAGCGGCCAGTAACCAGGTTATCCGATTCCCAATGGGCCGAAAACTCAGGAAGATTAGTTTTCATCAATGGGATGGCCCCTGCGTTTTTCATGCGGGTAACCACGGTTGCATCTTTTTCGGGAATAAAATTTTCAAAGATTTTAGAGCCGCGCTTTGTGGGTATACCGGCTGTATCAATCGCATCCTTGATAGAAAATGGTACACCGTGCAGCGCACCTAATTTATCTCCGTTGCTTACCGCCTTGTCTGCAATGGCTGCTGCTTGAAGCGCCTGTTCGCCCATTAGGGTAACAATTCCGTTTATTTTAGGATTTATTTCGGCAATACGGTCAAGGTGGGCCTGTACAACCTCAACCGAAGATATCTCTTTAGTACGGATCAGTTTGGCGAGTGTAGTTGCCTCCTGGTAATAGATGGGGTCTGTTTTACTGTTCAATTGATTTTTCATATTCTTTGTTTTTACGATTAAAATATCTGCACTTATACTATCAAGTGCCTGAACAAAAGTGAGCGCGGAAGGCCAGCGGAAACGAAGCTATATGACACAATTTGACGTTGACATTTGTCACGCTTTTTGAGATAAGCACATGCCCGGGATCATTTCTTACCATTTGGCAAGATCACCGCCTGTTCCGGCCGGTTTATACTATGGCAGTTGATTCCCCATGCCCCAGACCCATCCAAAATAAAACTTCCAAACAACCACAAAACGTTTTCTTCATTCCTGAACTGTCTTTACCATTTTAATTGGACGTCTCTTCAACGGCGAGTTTAAGTTTATGAATTATATGCAATCGATTGTGCAATTGTGTTAATAAATAGCCACTCATCATGTGTTTACAGGAAATTTTACTGCTAAAATGATTTCCATTTTTATCATTCATAAAAATAAAAAGGTTCATTTTTTTTAAATAGTTGCAGCTTATTAAGCTAATGGTTGAATTTTTGAAAATAAACTGATTAAAATATTTAATTCTTTTTAAATCTTTAAATTTTGTGCAATCGATTGTATTTTATTCTATTTTTACCTTAACCAGTTAGCGCTTTGATTTTCTAATAATTAAGCAGCGATCTTTTTTAATTAAAGGCTTATATAAATTATGGAACCAAGGTTACAGATTATGAAGAAACTCACCTGCAGGATATACCAGTTGTATGCAATTTATTACCCCTGCATAAAGTGATCAAAAATTTAAAACTAAAACCAATTCTTAAATCAATATGAAAAAACAACGACTCCTTATGAACTGGAAAATGCTGGCACTACTCCTATGCATGAGTGCATTTTCCATGTCGCTTTATGCACAAACCAGAAAGCTAACAGGTACGGTTACCGATGATAAAGGCCTGGCCCTTATTGGTGCAACTGTAAAATTAAAATCTGCTCGTTTAGCAACATCAACTGACGCCAATGGTAAGTTTTCATTTAACGTGCCCGCTAACGAAACGGCGATCATAGTAACTTACCTGGGCTATGTAGATCAGGAAGTGTTCATCAACGCGTTAAGCGATAATATAACCATAAAGTTATCAGCTAATGCACGCAGTCTGAACGATGTTATTGTAGTAGGTTATGGTACGCAGCGGAAAAAGGATGTAACAGGATCTGTTGCTTCCATTAGTGCCGCAAGCCTTCAGGAAGTACCGGCCCCAAACGTTGTTGATCAGCTTAAGGGCCGTGTTGCCGGGCTGGATATTACCAGCACCAGTACAACGCCGGGTGCTGTAGGGCAGATCCGTTTACGTGGTGAGCGTTCGTTTGCTACTTCAAATACCAATGCCAATAACCAGAACGGCCCGTTGTTCGTAGTTGACGGTATTCCGTTAATTGGAGGTAGCCTTAATGATATTAACCAGAATGATATAACCAGTGTTGATATATTAAAGGATGCGTCGGCAGCAGCTATTTATGGTTCCAGGGCATCTGGTGGTGTAATTATCATTACTACTAAAAGGGGTAGAGCGGGTAAGGCAGTAATAAGTTATGATGGTTATTACGGAATTAGCCGCATTACAGACGAATATCCTTTAATGAATGGCGCTCAGTTTGCAGCTTTTAAGCGCGAGTCAATTGCCGGGAACTCCAGTGCTTCATCTCCTAATTCTACTGCTTATCCGTTTACCCAGGCCGAGCTGGCAGGTATTGATAATGGCACCAGCACAGACTGGCAGAAATTTATTTTCAGGACAGGGTTTGCTACAGACCATCAACTAAACATCTCTGGCGGGAACGAAAGTACCCAATTTTCTATCAGTACGGGTTATCATAAGGAAAAGGGTGTACAATATGGCCAGGACTTTGACCGTGGTTCATTACGTGCAGCTATTGATCATACCGTTAGTAGCCGTATCAAAGTTGGTTTAACTACCTTTCAAACGTTAACCCACACCAATGGCGCAAATTTGTTTCCATTATATAATACTTCAACCATAAGCCCCTTAACTGCCCCATATAATGCAGATGGTTCTATTAATTTACTGCCCATGACCGGCTCGGTTGATCAGCCTAACCGGGTAAATCCATTGACTATCAGAAATCCAAGTATCCAGAATCTTAATCGTAAATTATATTCTTTTAATACGTTATATGGAGAAGTTAAGATCATTGATGGTTTAAAATACCGGTTTAACGCTGCTTTAACTTATGGCCAAAATCAGGGTAATAACTATTCGCCTGTAAATACAACTTATAACACAGCCACCTCACCATCACAAACAAATGAAAGTGTTAATAATAATGAGAATTATACCTGGCTGCTTGAAAACATATTAACGTACGATAAAACCTTTGGTCAAAAGCATCATTTAACTTTTACGGGCTTATACAGTACAGAAAAAGACCACAGTCAGGGCTTACAGGTATATGGTGTAGGTATGCCGGCAGATTATCTGCAAAGTTATAACCTGTTCCTGGCCAATCAGGTAAACTTTTCATCAACCAATCAACCCAATTTTGCCGACAGGGGGTTAATATCTTATATGGCACGGGTAAACTATGCCTTTAATGAGAAATACCTGTTAACCGCTACTGTAAGAACCGATGGTTCATCCGTATTGGATCCAAAACACCGCTATTATACCTATCCCGCATTTGCCTTGGGGTGGAATATTGACCGGGAAGATTTTATGAAGAATGTAGGCTTTGTGAACTCCCTGAAATTGAGGGCGGGTTATGGTGTAACTGCCGACCAAAATGTGAGCCCCTATCAAATACTGGGTAATTTAAGCAGCAATGCATACAATTTTGGTACAAACGGACAAAATGGTTACCTGGTAACCAACCTGTCAAGTACATTAAAATTTGAGCATACCAATAACTATAACCTCGGTATTGATTTTGGTTTATTTAATGACCGGCTTACCGGTGCTATTGATGTATACCAGCAAAAAACGTATGATATTTTGCAAGTACAGTCTTTGCCACCCAGTAACGGTGCAGGTTCTACTACAGTTAATGCCGGTAATTCCAAAGGTAAAGGTTTAGAAATTTCATTAAGCAGTATCAACATCAGAAGTGCGGGAGGCCTCAATTGGAGCACTGATTTCAATATTGCTTTTGCCCGAAACTCTATTGTATCATTACATGACAACCTACAGGCCGATGTAACCAACGGTTGGTTTGTAGGACAGCCTTTTAATGTAATTTATGATTACAAAAAAATAGGCATCTGGCAAACCAGTGAAGCGGCCCAGGCTGCTACCTATGGTCAAAGGCCGGGTCAAATAAAAGTTCAGGATGTAAACAATGACGGAAAGATCAACGCCAGTGATCTGCAAATTTTAGGTAGTTACCAGCCTAACTATACAGCTGGTTTAACAAACAGGTTTACTTTTAAGGGCTTTGACCTGTCGTTTGTGACATTTGCCCGCATGGGTCAAAAAGTAGCGGTTACCTATCTTGGTTCTGATTCCGGTGCACAGGGATATCCGTTCTTTAACCAGGGCAGGGTGAACCAAATAAACGTAAACTACTGGACACCTACTAACCCAACCAATGATTTTCCTCGCCCTGATGCTAACTTAAGTGGTGCTACTTATGCCTCTACTTTACAATACAGGGATGGCTCATTTATTAAAATGCGCAGCATCAATTTAGGATATACTTTTACAGGTGAGTCTATGAAAAAAGCCGGTTTCCGGTCACTGCATATTTACGCTACCTGTACCAATCCATTTATCGTTTACTCGCCACTTGTTAAAAGCGGTTTAGCGGTTGACCCGGAAGGTAATGGTTATGGTAACCAGATCCCTGGTGCTTCCAGCTTTTCAGCAGATGCTTTGGGCCGCGCGGTTACCGTAGGGTTAAACAACCCAATGATCCGCACTTTTCAACTGGGTGTAAATGCAAAATTTTAGTCACACATACATAAGTTCGATAGAGATATGAAATCATATAAAAAAATAGCTGTTTTGCTTACAGCGCTGGGTGTAATAGGGGTGTCTGGCTGTAAAAAAGTGCTTGATCAAACCCCTAAATCAAATGTTACGCCAGATGTGCTTGCATCTGCGGGAGGTGTAATAGGCGGTATTACAGGTGTGTACTCCGATTTGCGTAACCTGTGGGGAACCGAAGGATTCCTTTACTATACAAATTTGGGTGTAGACGAAACACTGGCAGGTGGCGGTGCATCCAACGGTGGAGTTGCTTTTGCCACTTATAAAAATTATACCAACAACGTTGCTGATGTATATAATGCACTCGGTGGTGTTTTTAATATTGCCTATCAGGATATTAACACCCTTAACGGGGTATTGCAATACGGGCCGGCTGCCTTTGCCGATGTGCCTACCCGTACGGCATATTTGGCACAGGCCAAGTTTTTAAGGGCCTTCTATTATTTTCACCTGGTTCAAACTTTTGGTGCGGTGCCATTGCACACTACATTTATTAATACGGCTACCTTGTCAGATTCACGTGCGCCCATTGCAGCTGTTTATGCGCAGATGATTAAAGATCTGACCGAGGCATCAGCAGAACTGCAAAATAAACCCGGTGATAACGGATCGCCTTTTGCCGGCCACGCTGCTACTAAAGCAACTGCGTTATACTTGTTATCAAAAGCTTATTTAACCAGGGGCTGGTCAAGCGCGGCTCAGCCAACCGATTTTCAAAATGCTTTAACAACGGCTCAAACATTGATCAACACTAAAGGAACCTATGGGGTTGATCTGTATCAAAATTATGCGGATTCCTACACTCCGGCTAATGATGTTACCAATAAAGAGGATTTGTTTGCCATTGAACACAGTACCGATACCAAATACGGCGACTTTACCCCTGGAGCATCCGGAGGTAAAATTAATGGCTGGGCTTATTTTTTCAGACCTAATTATCCTACGGTTACGGCTAATTATCCGGCAAGTACCGGTGCCAGCGTAATGACCCGTGATTTAACCAACGGCCGTCCTTTCTTCCGTGTTCGCCCTAATTATGATTACGTTAATAATGTGGCCTTTGCTGATAGGACCAATGATTACCGCTACTGGAATACGTTCCAGACAGCCTGGATAGCTAATACCGCGAATGTTACTACGCCAAGAGGAGCGCTTACCGTAGGCGCAGATACTGCAATATGGATGCCGCCTGCTGATCCGGGTGAAGCAAAAAGAGCCTCTTTTAAGGGCGTTGTCTTTTTGCCGCCAAGTGTTGCTGCCGGCGCTACCGGAAGCAATGCTAATGCAAGTAACAATACGTTCTTCCCTTCGGTTAAAAAGTTTGATGATCCTAACAGGCCAAGTGTAAATGATCCATCATCCCGTCCTGTTGTTTTGTTCCGCTTTTCAGAAATATACCTGATTGCTGCCGAGGCTGCCTTTAAGCTGAACGATCTTACTACCGCAGCTAATATGCTTAACGTTTTACGAACCCGCGCGGCCTTCAGAACTACCAATATGCCTGCTGATGCTGTTGCCAAAATGCAGATTTCGCCAGGACAGGTTACACTTGATTTTATACTGGATGAGCGTACCCGTGAATTATACGGGGAATCATTAAGATGGTGGGATTTAACCCGTACCCAATCACTGATACGTCGTGTAAAACAATATAACACAGAAGCCGGACCAAATATCCAGGATTTTATGACTTTGAGGCCGATACCTCAAACACAGATCAACCTGGTTACGCAAGGACCACCATTTCCTCAAAACCCCGGTTTCTGATAGCTATCATTAACCGCCTGACAAAAAGGGCTATGCATAAGTGTAGCCCTTTTTTGTTAGCTGTAAGTAAATGGGTTATAGTTTTTATCAAGATGAAATAACGAATAAGTGATTACGAGGTTATTAAAATTTAATACGATGTATCCACAACTAAAATCTTCAAAACTATTTGTATGTATCCTATTGTTTTTGAAAATAAATAGTATTGCCGTTGCTCAACCTAATTCGCCGGTAGCTAAGGGATTAAAGGGTTATTATGCCCGGTATTTTCCTATGGGCGTAGCTGTATCGCCGCAATCACTAAAAGACCCGAAACAGGAAGCATTGATCCTGAGACAGTTTAATAGCCTGACGCCGGAGAATGCTATGAAAATGGGACCCATACATCCCGAAGAGGACCGTTATTACTGGAAAGATGCAGATAGTATTGTAGCTTTTGCGCAGGCACATGGTTTAAAAGTTCGCGGTCATAATCTTTGCTGGCATGAGCAAACCCCAAAGTGGCTGTTTTATGATAAAGACGGTAAGCTTGTTACCAAAGATGTATTACTTAAAAGCTTAAAAGACCATATAGATCATGTGGTTGGCAGGTATAAGGGTAAAATATATGCCTGGGATGTAGTGAACGAAGCCATTGATGATGATAGTACCCGGTTTTTGCGAAACTCTTTATGGTACAGGATCTGCGGCGAAGACTTTATTTTTAAAGCGTTTGAATACGCGCATGCGGCCGACCCAAAAGCCGTTCTGTTCTATAACGATTATAATACCGAGCGTCCCGAAAAAAGGGAACGGGTTTATAAATTATTAAAAAAACTGCTTGATGCTAAAATTCCCGTCAATGCTGTTGGCTTACAGGCTCACTGGTCAATTTATGAACCTCAGGAACGGGAGCTGATCGCTACTATTGAAAAGTTTGCCTCACTGGGAATAAAAGTGCAGATAACGGAACTGGATATGTCGGTATACCCATGGGAAAAACAAGCCCGGGGCTTGCGCGATGGTGAATTGAGCACGTTTACGCCCAAAATGGAACAAAAGCAAGCAGATCAGTATGCTATGGTTTTTAAGGTTTTCAGAAACTATAAAAGTGTTATTTCAGGAGTTACCTTTTGGAATATATCTGACAAGCATACCTGGCTGGATACCTATCCGGTACGGGGCAGAAAAAATTACCCGTTATTATTTAACCGAAATCTCGAACCTAAAAAGGCTTACTGGAGTGTAGTTAATTTTAAATGATAATCAATAAATCGGCATATATGAAAAGGTTTTTAAATGCATTAATATTTTCCTTAATACTGTTATGTATTGCCACCTTAAAGGATTATGCGCAGGCCCCCGGTCAAAGAAGCTACATTGCCACTAAGAGCAGCACAGGTTCTTTTCCGCTTTCGGTTATGGGGAAATCGGCACCTGTATATACAGGTGATGAGGAATACCTGGGGGTGAAAAGAGCTGTAAAAAACCTTTTAAATGATATTCAATCGGTTACCAAATCATCACAGGTTTTATTAGCAAAGGACATTGGGAATGCTAAACAACTTGTAATTATAGGCACAATAGGGAAAAATGACAAGATAGATCAGTTGATTCAACAGAAAAAACTGAACGTGGCTTCCATTACCGGTAAATGGGAAACTTATCTGATCCAGGTTGTACCAAAGCCATTTCCGGGAGTTGAAAGCGCGCTGGTCATTACCGGCAGTGATAAACGGGGAACCATATTTGGCGTGTATGACCTGTCGGCACAAATTGGAGTTTCACCCTGGTATTGGTGGGCCGATGTGCCGGTAAAGCATCAAAAAAACCTGTACGTTTTGCCTGGCAGCTATACAAATGGGGAGCCAGCTGTAAAGTACAGGGGGATTTTTATTAATGATGAAGCGCCGGCATTTTCGGGCTGGACAAAAGAGAAATTTGGTGGGGTTAATCACCAGATGTACGAAAAGGTATTTGAGCTGATTTTACGCCTCAAGGGTAATTACTTATGGCCGGCCATGTGGGGTAATGCCTTTAATGATGATGATAAACTCAACCCGGTATTGGCAGATGAATACGGCATAGTGATGGGTACATCGCATCATGAGCCTATGGACAGGGCCCAACAAGAGTGGAAACGTTATGGGAGCGGCCAGTGGAATTATGATAGCAACAAGACTGTATTACAAGATTTCTGGAAAAAAGGTATCGAAAATATGGGATCTAAAGAAACCATTGTAACTGTTGGTATGCGTGGTGATGGCGATAAACCCATGACCGAGGGGAGTAACATAGCTTTGCTGGAAAATATAGTAAAAGATCAGCGCGGCATTATTAGCGAGGTTACCCATAAAGATGCCTCCGAAACTCCACAAATGTGGGCTTTATATAAAGAAGTACAGGATTATTATGATAAAGGCATGCGTGTACCCGATGATGTTACCCTGTTGTTATGCGACGACAATTGGGGCAATATACGCAAGCTGCCCAATCTTGCTGAGAAACCACGTAAAGGTGGTTATGGCATTTATTATCACTTTGATTACGTTGGCGGTCCTCGTAACTATAAATGGTTAAATACAAACCCTATTTCTAAAACATGGGAGCAGATGCACCTTGCCTATGAATATCATGCCAGGCAGGTATGGATAGTAAATGTGGGTGACCTGAAACCCATGGAGTTTCCGATCAGCTTTTTCCTTGATTATGCCTGGAACCCTGATAAATGGCCGGCCAATAGTTTACAGGAATATACTGATCTATGGGCAAAACAACAGTTTGGACCGCTTTATGCCAAAGAGATAGGCCGCATATTGTCTGCCTATACCAAGTTCAATGGCAGGCGTAAACCTGAATTATTAGATCAAAACACGTACAGCCTGACCAATTATCGCGAATTTGAAACGGTGGTTGCTGATTACGATCAGTTAAAGGCTGACGCGGAGAAGCTTTATGCTAAACTATCACCTCCATACAAAGATGCTTATTATCAGCTTGTTTTGCATCCGGTACAGGCCTGTGCCAATTTAAACGAAATGTACTTCGAGGCCGCAAAAAACAAATGGTATGCAGAACAGGGGAGGGCAGCTACCAATACCTCCGCTTTAAAAGTGAAACAACTTTTTGAGAAGGATAAAGAGATATCCCACTATTATAATACCGTACTTGCTCATGGCAAATGGAACCATATGATGGATCAAACACATATTGGTTATACGTACTGGCAACAACCACGGGTTGATGCAATGCCGGCTGTAAAGGAAATTACCATACCGGAAGCAGCACAAATGGGTGTGTATGTTGAAGGTGCTGACCAGGCCCTGGCGGATGGATCAGATACTGCAGGCCTGCCGGGATTTTATCCATGGGAAAAGAATGGACATTATATCGAAATTTTTAATAAAGGTAAAGCAGCGTTTAATTATTCGGTTCAATCGCCCGAGCCTTATGTGATCATCAAACCCGCAAGTGGTAAAGTCGATGAACAGGAGCGAATATGGATTAGTATTGATTGGGCTAAAGCACCACATAAAACGGTCCATGTACCCGTAACCGTTTCCGGTCTTAGTCACAAAGTAACCGTTGAGCTTACTATCAACAATAAAACTAATTTAAAAGATGGTACATTCCATGAAACCAATGGCTATATCGCGATGGAAGCCCAGCATTATCATAAGGCAATAAACAGCGCTCTGGTATCATGGAAGGTTATTCCCGGATATGGCCGGACATTATCCGGTGTTACACCCTGGCCAGTGACTGCTAATAAGCTGCAACCCAAAGGGAACAGTCCGCATCTGGAATATCGTATCAACCTGTCAGATACCGGTTCTGTAGCGCTGGAAACTTATGTGTCGCCAACGCTTGATTTCAAGAATCAGCAAGGTTTGTTTTATGCAATTTCCATAGACAATGAGGAGCCGCAACTGGTCAACATCAGCACCGCGGCAGATAGTAAAGCCTGGGGTGAGGCTGTAAGTGATAACATCAGAAAACTGATCACCAGGCACTATGTCACACAAAGTGGTATTCACACCGTAAAATACTGGATGGTGGACCCGGGAGTTGTTTTGCAGAAAATTGTGGTTAACACCGGCGGGTTAAAACCCAGCTACTTAGGACCGCCGGAGTAACAGCTAATATGGAGGAAATAAAAAGGGGCGATGGATTAATCCACCGCCCCTTTTATATTGATAAGTAATTTTAAAAACCAATTGAGTTACCACCGTCAACAGGTAATATCACACCGGTAACATATTTGGCGGCATCTGATGATAAATAAAATACCGCGTCTGCTATATCTTCGGGTTCACCTAACTTGCCCATAGGTGTTCTTGACATTACTTTTTGTTTCCTTTCCGCATCATTATTAAGCGCTTTTGCCGACATGTCTGTCGCGATAAATCCAGGAGCTATACAGTTAACCCTTATACCCAATGGCGAAAGCTCTGTTGCCATGGCTCTGGTCATCCCCTCAATAGCAGCTTTAGTAGCCGTATACGATATCACATAGGGGATACCATATTGGGAAGCCATAGAACTGATATTAATAATACTGCCGCTGCCAGCGGTGATCATACGTTTTACCACTTCCCTGCTTATCACAAATACAGCGGTCAAATTGGTTTGTATAATTTGCTGAAAATCCTCATCGGTAACTTCGGTGAAAAACTTTTTTTGATTGATTCCCGCGTTATTAACCAGGATATCAGGCGTTCCGTATTCCTGGATGATATCGTCAATAAGGGCAGGTATCCCCTTAATATTACTCAGGTCGAATGCCTTATAATGGCAAAGTTTACCAAATGCGTTAGCAGCTTTTTGTAGCTTGTTCTCGTCGCGGCCAATGATAATGGTTTGGATATTGTTTTCAATAAATTTTTTTGTTGTTGCCAGCCCCAGGCCGGATGCGCCGCCGGTAATTATTGCAAGCTTTGTTTTGGAAGTCATTTAAAATGTATTACAGGTTGTGTTTGAAAATGAATTAGCCCTTTCGCAGCGATGATTCACGGATAATTAATTCAGATCTTAATATCAGGCTATGCGAATCCTGAATGCCGGGTTTATCAAGCAGATGATTGATCATCAGCCTGGCGGCAACTTCGCCCATTTCATAGCCTTTATAGTTTACGGTTGTCAGGTTTGGTTCTATCACACAGGAGGTGGGGTCATTGTTAAATCCGGCAATGGCCATATCGCCAGGTATTTTTATACCTTCTTTTTTAAGTGTCTGCATACAGCTTATCGCGCATATATCATTGGCAACAAACACACCATCCGGCAGCGGCGACATTTTCAGGATCTGATGAGCGGCAGCGGTTCCCGCCTGCGCGCTAAGGTCGGTTACAATCACCAGTTCCCTGTCAAACTCCAGGTTATTATCTTCGAGAGCCCTCTTGTAACCATGAAAGCGGTCGCTGTAAACATTACGCAACTGATTGCCGGTTATATGTACAATACGCTTGCATCCCTGGGTTATCAGGTGATTGGTTATATCCTGACCCGCTTTATAATTATCAATATAGATCTGTGGGCAGGATTCATGGTCCAATACCCTGTCAAAAAATATAACCGGGATCTTACGTGTTATAAAAGGTTCAAAATGATCGAGATTTGTAGTATCATACGCCAGTGAAACCAGTAAGCCGTCCACACGGTTATTTAACATAGCTTTCGCATTGCTGACCTCTTTTTTCATTGTTTCTAAAGACTGGCTGATGAAAAGGGTGTAATTATTTTCATTAACCACCTTCTCAATGCCTGCAAGTACATCAGACATGAAATTGCTGTTGAGCCGGGGAACAATAACACCGATGACATTACTTTGTTTCTTTCGTAAATTACTGGCAAAAGAATTGGAACGATAGCCCATTTCTTCGGCAGCTTTAAGTATAAGTTTTTTTGTTGCCTTGCTAACTCTGGGATGGTCTTTCAGGCCCCGGCTCACCGTGGCCGCGGAAACCTTGAGCCGGGCCGCTATATCATAAATTGTTATTTCTTTTTTGCCATCAGCCATAGGATGTATTGAATATATGAAGTGATAAATATAAAAATAATCGGGGATTATTTGAGCAATCGATTGCACATTTTTTATATTTGTTTTTCCATTGACATTTCCCATCATGGGTCTTATTTTAAATGCCTTATAAACAGTTAAGTATCTTTTTTATGATTCCAAATTTAGAACAAACTTTCAGATGGTTCGGGCCTGCAGATCCTGTCACACTTCAAGCAATAAAGCAAACCGGCGCAACCGGGATTGTAACCGCGTTACATCATATCCCATGCGGGGATATCTGGAGTTTAGAAGAGATCCGGAAACGTAAAGCGGTCATTAACGCTGCTGGTTTTCGATGGTCAGTGGTCGAGAGTGTAAACATTCATGAAAGCATAAAAATTGGTACCGGTGAGCGCGACCATTACATCTCCAACTATGCAGAAACGTTGAAGAATCTTGCCCAGGCCGGTATCAACCTGGTATGTTATAATTTTATGCCGGTATTAGACTGGACACGTACACATCTTGATTACAGGTTACCCAATAACGCCTCAGCATTAAGGTATCATGCACCTGCATTGGCGGCATTTGATCTTTATATTCTGCAGCGTGAGGGGGCTTTTTTGGAGTTTAATGCTGCGCAGCAACTGGCGGCCAGGATCTACCTTGATAGTTTAAACGCTGATGAAAAGAAACTGCTTACTAATACTGTTTTAGCTGGCTTACCCGGTACAGATGAGGTATTTACGGTTGAAGGATTTAAAGTATACCTTGAAAAATATAGTGCGGTTGATGAGCTAAAGCTAAAAGAAAACCTGAGCTATTTTTTAAATGCTATTATTCCCTACGCAGAAAAGCTGGGTATAAAAATGTGTATCCATCCCGATGATCCGCCGATTCCAATTTTAGGTTTGCCAAGGGTTGCCAAAAATGAAGAAGACCTGAATGATATTGTAAATATGTACAAGTCGCCGGCTAACGGATTAACACTTTGCACGGGTTCACTGGGCGCCAACGGGGCAAATGATATCCCCGGTATCATATCGCGTTTAGGAAGCCATATACATTTCCTGCATCTGCGTAACGTAAGCCGTGAAGCTGATGGTAGTTTTTATGAAGCTGAGCACTTAACAGGCAGCACCGATATGTATGCTGTAATGAAAAGCGTCATTAATGAGCAGTTGAAAAGGGAAAAAGCCGGACGAACGGATATAGCTATACCGATGCGGCCCGATCATGGACATAAAATATTGGATGACTTTAATTATAACACCTATCCCGGATATTCAGTAATTGGCCGTTTAAAAGGATTGGCTGAACTACGTGGCCTGGAACTTGGGATAAAAAGAACACTGACAGCATGATAAAGGCTTAAATGCCCAATTGCACAGTGATTTAAGGGTTTTTATCCGGGTGATACTTACAAGCTGTTGATATTATGTCTGATTACTTTCTTGCCTGATATTTTAAAACTATATTGTTACAAATATATTTATGCAATCGATTGCATAAATGTCATTTATTTTGTTATTTAGTAAATATAAACCCACATCATTTTAAATGATATTTATGAAATTACTTAAACGGCTGTTCCCTGTCATTTGCTGTGCTTTTTTGTGTCTTCCATTGTATGGAGCTGTACGTTTGCCTCAATTAGTTGGAAACGGCATGGTGCTTCAGCGCAATGCCCGGATCAACATATGGGGATGGGCAGCTGCCGGCGAAAAAGTCAGTATCTCCTTTCGCGGTAATTATCATACGGTGGCCGATAAAAATGGCGGGTGGAAAATTGTTTTACCTGCAATGAAACCCGGAGGCCCTTATATAATGGATATCAGGGCAAGCAATCATATTGTATTGAATGATATTTTAATTGGGGATGTTTGGTTTTGTTCGGGACAGTCAAATATGGTTTTGCCCATGGAGCGGGTCAAAGAAAGGTACCCTGAAGAAATTGCGTCAGCCAATTATCCCGAGATCAGGAACTTCTTTGTAAAAACGGAATCGGATGTTACCCGGTTACATGACGATCTGTTACCCGGTAAATGGATAAAAGCCGATTCTGAAAACATACTTAGCTTTGGTGCTGCATCCTGGTTCTTTGCTAAAAAACTTTACCAAAAATACCACGTACCTATCGGTATCATCAACTCCAGCGTGGGAGGCACCCCCGTACAGGCATGGATAAGTGAGGGCGGTTTAAAAGAAATTGCTCCATATAATAGCCGGTTATCCCAGTTTCATAACACAAGCTTTATGGATAGTGTTACTAAAATGAATGCGCTTGCTAACAATCAGCATAACTCATCTCCGGTTAAAAATGATAAAGGTTTAAACGGTGCAAAAACATGGTATGATACTGCTTACGTTCCGCGCAATTGGCACCATTTCTGGCTTCCCGGCTACTGGGACGATCAGGGCGTAAAAAACTTAAATGGCGTAGTATGGTTTCGTAAGGAGATCATATTGCCGGCATCGGTTCAGGGACAACCTGCTAAACTGTTTTTAGGCAGAATTGTTGATGCCGACCAAACCTATGTGAACGGACAGTTTGTGGGCAATATCACCTATAAATATCCGCCACGCAGATACAATGTGCCTGCTGGTTTGCTAAAACCGGGTAAAAACGTCATCGTCGTAAGGGTATTAAATACATCAGGAAAGGGAGGTTTTGTGCCTGATAAGCCATATCATTTAAATATCGGTAATGAGGTTATTGATTTAAGGGGCGAATGGTTATACCAGGTAGGCCAGGTCTTTTCGCCGGCGGATACCTATACGCCGCCGGTCTTTACCGCCCAAAACGAATCGACCGGGCTTTATAATACGATGGTTGCACCGGTTATTAATTACACTATAAAGGGCCTGCTTTGGTATCAGGGGGAAAGTAACGCGGACAAGGCCTCTGAATACGGGCGGTTACTGGTAGCCCTTATTGCCGACTGGCGCAGCCGCTGGAACCGGGGTGATGTGCCATTTATTTATGCACAGCTGCCTAATTTTAATGAAGTGGAATATTCACCTGCCCAAAGTGATTGGGCCCGGATAAGAGAAGGTCAGCTGAAAGCGCTTTCGGTACCCAATACTGGCATGGCTGTTACTATTGATGCCGGAGAATGGAATGATATTCATCCCCTTAATAAAAAAGACGTAGGCGAGCGTTTGGCAATCGCGGCAGAAAATGTGGCGTATGGTGAAAAAAACATCGTTGCTTCGGGCCCAATTTATCAATCCGCTCTTGTTAAGGGCAGCCGGATAGCGGTCAGCTTTAAAAATACAGGCAGCGGCCTTGTCATTCATGATGGCACTGAGCTGGAACAGTTCGCGATAGCTGGTGCCGATAAAAAGTTTGTGTGGGCAACAGCTATAATTGAGGGTGATAAAGTAATTGTGTGGAACGAGAAGGTGATAAACCCACTTTATGTAAGGTATGCCTGGGCCGATAATCCGGAGGGAGCCAATCTTTATAATAAAGAAGGGTTACCGGCATCGCCTTTCCGTACTGATAATCCATAATCAAATCCGTAACTGATATTTAACCCGATAAAAATGAAGATCGCCATTTTCCTGAGTTTACTTACGCTTCCGGTAGCGGCCAGCGCTCAAAACGCAGCACCGGTTAATTTCACCGCCGACCAGGATCATCAGCAAATGATGAAACAATTAGGGATCAAAGCGTTGAGACCAGGGCCAAGCGGTGATGCCACAGCTCCAAACCACGCTAATTATGATGAAGCGCTGGCCAATCCTTATCCCGAGCTGCCTGATGCGCTTATCCTTAAAAATGGCAGGAAAGTGACTGCCCCGGATAGCTGGTGGAAGCAGCGGCGCCCGGAAATTGTGGAGGACATGGAGCGCGAGGTTTATGGCCGGATTCCGTCAAACGTTCCTAAAGTAACCTGGACGGTAAAAGTTACGGACAAGGAGCGTGTGGGTTTTGTGCCGGTAATTGCCAAACAGATCATAGGCCATGTTGACAATACCGCCTATCCGCTTATTAATGTAAATATTGAAATGACATTGGTATTACCGGCCAATGCCAGGGGCCCTGTGCCAGTGCTGATGATGTTTGGCCGGAGCGCGTTGCCCGCGCCTGTCCAACCCGCACCGGCCGATCTGGAGAAAATAAACAGCGCTTTAAAGGAGCTGCTTGTAAAGGAGCATCCAGAGTTGAAAAATATATTTGAGCAGTATCCTGCCTATAAGCCTATCCCGGAGCAATCGCCTTTTGGCCCAGGTGGTTTTCCGATGATAAAAGGCGATCCACCAACAGCCTCTCAACTCATAGCCAGTGGTTGGGGATATGTGCTTATTGATCCCTCATCAATACAGGCAGATAATGCAGAGGGCTTAACAAAAGGTATAATAGGATTAGTGAACAAAGGCCAGCCCCGCAAGCCCGAAGACTGGGGCGCTTTGCGTGCATGGTCATGGGGTGCAGCGCGGGCATTGGATTATCTTGAAACCGAACCGGCGGTGGATGCGAAACACGTTGGTATTGAGGGGGTATCCCGTTATGGTAAAGCGGCATTGGTGACACTGGCCTTTGAGCAGCGTTTTGCTATGGGATTAATTGGTTCGTCGGGCGAGGGCGGAGCTAAGCTGCACCGGCGCAATTTTGGCGAAGCGGTAGAAAGCCTTACCGGCGGCGAATACTACTGGATGGCCGGTAATTTTATGAAATATGGCGCTTCTGACGCAACCTTCGGCCCTAAAACAGCTAATGACCTTCCGGTAGATGCGCATGAACTGATAGCCTTATGCGCTCCCCGCCTCACTTTTATAAGTTATGGCATACCTGAGCAGGGCGATGCCAGGTGGCTGGACCAGCAGGGGAGTTATATGGCTACCGTAGCAGCGGGCACTGTGTTTAAATTATTGGGCGCTGGCGATCTTGGTGTTTCAAACAATTATAAAACTGAAAAAATGCCCCCAGTAAATACAGATATGCTTAATGGTAAACTGGCCTGGCGTCAGCATGACGGCGGGCATACTGATGCGCCCAATGTTAAATACTTTATAGCCTGGGCAAATAAGATGATGCATTATGATAAAGACCGGACTGCCGCGGGTAAATAATTATATATAAACAAAAGATAGTATGGGTATTGTTAAATTCTGGATGTTCATTACTTTTTTAATGAACATAGCTGTGGTAAACGCTCAGGAAGCCGCATTGTGGAACCATAAGGAGTGCGCCGTTGTACTAACGTACGATGATGCCATTGATGCCGACCTTGACAATGTGCTGCCCGCTTTGGATTCCCTGAAGCTGAAAGGCACATTTTATATAATAGGTTCTTCGCCGGTGGTAACCAGAAGAATGGAAGAGTGGCGCAAAGCGGCCGCTCATGGTCATGAGCTTGGCAATCACTCATTATACCATCCATGTGATGGTAGTTTGCCCGGTCGTGGTTTTGTTACGCCCGAAACTGATCTAAGTAAATATACTGTTGCACGTGCTGTTAAAGAAATTAAGACCAATAATACGCTGCTCAGGGCCATTGATGGCAAAAGCACAAGGACCTTTGCCTATCCCTGTGGTGATCTTAAAATTGGCGGCAAATATTTTTATACCGGTTTAAAGGATGAGTTTGCAGGTGCAAGAGGGGTAAATGCAGGATTGCAAACTGCAAACCAGGTTAATCTTGATAATATTGATTGTTTTATGATTAATGGTCAGTCGACCGAATATATGATTGAATTGGTTGAAAAGGCGAAGCAATCACACACACTGCTGGTTTTTTTATTTCACGGTGTTGGCGGGGGGCATAACATAAACGTTAGCCTGGAAGCACACAGCAAGCTCTTGCATTATCTTAAAAAGAACGAGAATACCATTTGGGTAGCGCCAATGGTTGAGGTGGCAACATACATTAAACATAATCAACATGGTGGTTTAACCAATTAATGAAGTTTAATAAACAGGTAACTAATGAAAAGAAAACTCCGAAAAAATACAAATGTCCTCGCTTTACTTTTATTAGTAACGGTATCAAATGTCCGCGCAGACAACGGGTACAAACTATGGCTGGAATATAGCAGGCTGACCAATCAAAAGGAGGTGGTGTTTTATCAGCAAAAACTTCGTTATTTGATATTTCCTGCAACATCGGCTACGCTCAGCGCAGCCCGTACAGAACTGCAAACCGGCCTCAGCGATATGCTGTCGTTAAAGACTGAAAACAGTGCAGAGATAACTAATAACCAAACGCTTGTAATTGGTACGCCGCAATCATTAAAATCATTGGCAATCACTGTTCCTGACAGTATTGGTGATGAAGGTTATCTCATAAAAACAACGCTGGTCAATAAAAGGAGTTGTATACTGATAACTGCAAAAACAGATATCGGCGTTATGTACGGTGTTTTTAATTTTTTAAAATTGTTGCAAACCCGGCAATCTGTAAATGACTTAAATATTTCAGATCATCCGCGTATCACTTACCGCATACTTGATCATTGGGATAATCTTAACCGGAGTGTTGAACGGGGGTATGCCGGTTCATCCATCTGGAACTGGCATAAGCTGCCTGGCTTTATTGATCAGCGATATATTGACTATGCACGAGCGAATGCTTCGGTTGGCATCAATGGATCAGTGGTCAATAATGTAAATGCCGATGCATTGATATTATCGCCTGCATACCTGCTGAAGATACAGGCGCTTGCCAATGTTTTCAGGCTTTATGGTATCAAAATATACGTTTCCGTAAAATTTAGCAGCCCTGTTGAGTTGGGCGGACTAAAAACCGCAGACCCGCTTGATCCTGCTGTAAAAAAGTGGTGGGCAGATAAGGTAAACGAAATTTACAGTTACATACCAGACTTTGGCGGTTTTTTGGTGAAGGCAAATTCCGAGGGACAGCCGGGGCCACAAACCTATGGCCGCAGCCATGTTGATGGCGCCAATATGCTGGCCGATGCTTTAGCCCCGCATCATGGAATAGTGATGTGGCGCGCTTTTGTGTATGATAATAAGGTGCCGGATGACCGGTCGAAACAGGCTTACAACGAATTTAAACCTTTTGATGGTAAGTTCAGAGATAACGTGATCATCCAGGTTAAGAACGGTCCGATTGATTTTCAGCCGAGGGAACCATTTCATCCCTTGTTTGGAGCCATGCCCAACACGCCGTTAATGATGGAGTTTCAGTTGACACAGGAATACCTGGGCTTTTCAACACATTTGGTTTATGAAGCGCCCCTGTTTACCGAATGTCTTCAGTCTGATACATATACGCAAGGAAAAGGTTCAACGGTATCACGGGTTATAACAGGCAGTTTTAATAAAAAGCTTATTACGGGTATGGCCGGGGTAGCCAATATAGGTACGGATGTTGACTGGTGCGGGCATCCTTTTGCACAGGCAAACTGGTACGCTTTTGGTCGCCTTGCATGGAACCCTGATCTTTCATCGTCCATTATTGCCAATGATTGGCTCAGGATGACATTTACCAATGATAACGGCTTTGTAAGCCCTGTGAAAAAGATCATGCTGCAATCGCGGGAAAACACGGTTGATTATATGACCCCATTAGGTCTTCATCATATTATGGGCGTATCAACACATTACGGACCAGGCCCCTGGGTTGATAATGCAGGCAGACCTGACTGGAACGCTACTTATTATCATAAGGCTGATTCTGCAGGAATTGGTTTTGACAGAACAAGCAGCGGAAGCGATGCACTGGCACAATACATGCCGCAGGTAAAAGAGCACTGGGAAAATTTAGCTACCTGCCCTGACGAATATCTGTTATGGTTTCATCATGTAAAATGGACTTATAAAATGCGCTCAGGAAATTCATTATGGAACGAGTTGGTGCACCATTATTATAGCGGTGCCGAGTCGGTAAAACAAATGCAGCTCACCTGGGATAAAATGTCGGGCAAGGTTGATCCTGAACGTTTTGCCGAAGTAAATCAACTGATGGGTATTCAACTATCTGAATCTTTAAGATGGCGGGATGCCTGCGTTTTGTATTTTCAAACTTTTTCAAAAATGCCGATAGAAAGTATTTATCCAAAGCCAGATCACCCGCTATCGTATTATAAGGATATGAAATTTTATTATGTACCGGGGATAGGCGGCAATAATTATATGACCAATTAATCATCACTATAAATCAAATGTCAATGAGCAATCAATCAAAAACAGGCAAACTACTTTTAACTCTCCTTGTACCGGTTTGTATTTTAAATGCGTGTACCTCAACCGGTAAAAAACCTGGTAATGCGGATAGCAGTAAAAAAGAGGAAACCAGTAAGGTGAAATATCTCTCGGAGCCGCTTATAAGCTCTATTTATACAGCCGATCCATCGGCACATGTGTTTGCCGGTAAAATATACATCTATCCATCTCATGACATTGATGCCGGTATACCTGAAAACGATAACGGCGATCATTTCGCGATGAAAGATTATCATATCCTCTCGATGGATAGCATTGGAGGCAAGGTAACAGATCATGGTGTGGGTTTTGATATAAAGGATATTCCCTGGGCTGGCCGGCAATTGTGGGCGCCTGACGCCGCGTATAAAAATGGCACCTATTACCTGTATTTCCCGGTGAAGGATAAAAAAGATGTATTCAGGATAGGGGTTGCCACCTCAAGCAACCCGGAAGGCCCTTTCAAGGCAGAGCCTGAACCAATAGCAGGGAGTTATAGTATTGATCCCGCGGTGTTTACTGATACTGATGGCAAAACCTATATGTATTTTGGCGGTATTTGGGGTGGACAGCTTCAGCGCTGGATCACCGGGAAATATGATGCCACAGGCTCAAAGACCGACTCTAAGCAGGAAGACGCACCGGCCATTAATTGTAAGGTAGTCTTGCTTAACCCCGATATGAAAAATTTTGACGGTAAGGTAAAAGATGTGGTTATTGTTGACAGTGTTGGTAAACCTTTATTAACAAAAGACCATAACCGCCGGTTTTTTGAAGGTTCATGGATGCATAAGTATGATGGCAAATATTACTTCACCTATTCAACCGGCGATACTCATTTTCTTTGCTATGCCACAGGCAGCAGTCCGTTGGGGCCTTTTACCTATAAAGGCATATTTATGACGCCGGTTCAGGGCTGGACCACTCATCATTCTATAGTGGAGATCAAGGGCAAGTGGTACATATTTTATCATGACACCGAGCTGTCAGGCAAAACCCATTTACGGAATATCAAGGTAACAGAATTGTATCATAATGCTGATGGTTCTATCAAATTAATAAATCCTTAGTGCTATTTTTAAATTAAAATTTTAGGTTTAAATGTGTTGGGTTAACAGATGTTTTTGGTTTTGATACGCTTGTAAATAACATAATAAAAGAAAACATTATAGGCGAGGCAACCTATTGGTGAGTGTGGTAGTAATAGTAGTATTCATTGTTTACTAAACTCACTATTAACTGAAAACACTATCAAAACTAATAGCTACAG